>JAHDDA010000135.1 GCA_020629595.1 Chitinophagales bacterium | reverse complement strand
GTATGTTACGCTGTTGTTATTGGTTTAGCTTCTGGTTTAGGAATTGGATTAATTACAGAACACTATACAGGAACAGGAACTGGTCCAGTAAAATCAATTGTTGATCAATCTGTAACGGGTGCTGCTACAAATATTATAGCTGGTTTAGGTGTTGGTATGATTTCAACAGCTATTCCTACATTTATTTTGGCTGCTGCAATTATTGGAGCTCACCATTTTGCTGGTTTATATGGTATTGCTATTGCTGCAGTAGGTATGTTATCAAATACTGGTATTCAATTAGCAGTAGATGCTTATGGTCCTATTTCAGATAACGCTGGTGGTATTGCTGAAATGGCTGAATTACCAAAAGATGTTCGTCAGAAAACAGATAAATTAGATGCTGTAGGTAACACAACTGCTGCTATTGGAAAAGGATTTGCTATTGGTTCTGCTGCATTAACTGCATTAGCATTATTTGCTGCATATATGACAACTGCTAATATTACTTCTATTGATATTTCAAAGCCAACAGTAATGGCTGGTTTATTAATTGGTGGTATGTTACCATTCTTATTCTCTGCTTTATCAATGAACGCAGTAGGTCGTGCGGCTATGGATATGATTCAAGAAGTTCGTCGTCAGTTTAAGTCAATTCCTGAATTAAAAGCTGCCTTAGATGTAATGAATAAAAACGGAGAGGATATGTCAACTTGGTCAGAAGCTGACAAGAAAACTTTTGAAGCCGCAGACGGAAAAGCTGAATACAGTAAATGTGTAGAAATTTCAACACGTGCTTCTATTCGTGAAATGATTATTCCAGGTTTAATTGCTATTTTATCGCCAGTTGCTATTGGTTTCTTAGGAGGTCCTGAGATGTTAGGGGGAACTTTAGCTGGTGTAACAGTTTGTGGTGTATTAATGGCAATCTTCCAGTCGAATGCTGGTGGTGCTTGGGATAACGCTAAGAAAATGTTTGAAGAAGATGTAATCATTAATGGTGAAACATACAAAAAAGGTTCTTTACCACACAAAGCTGCCGTAGTTGGTGATACAGTTGGTGATCCATTTAAAGATACTTCTGGTCCTTCATTAAATATTTTATTAAAATTAATGTCAGTAGTGGCATTAGTAATTGCTACAATGATTGCAAACTAATATTTAGTTTTAAAAATTATTTTTGTGTAACCCTTTCTGGCTTTAGCGTTGGAAAGGGTTTTTTATTACTTTTACTTTGAAATAAAATTTATGAAACTGATTGCATGTTGTGGAAAATGTTTTAAAGACATTAAAGTAACTCCTATTAAACGAGACAGAGCAGAATTGGAGGAAGTATTAGGAAATACTTTTTATTTAAGATGCGAAAAATGTGGCGAAAAGAGCAAAACTCATATTGACGAAGTTAAAGCCGAACATTCAGTTACTAATTATGTAAAAATGTTGACTTTTCTTATTTTACCTACTATTTTAATGAAAATACTGAGTAGCTATGGTGTTATCTCAACAGTACCATTTATTCTTTGTTCTGGTTTTATGGGTGCATATTATTTCGATGCTAATAGTAAAATAAAAGAATTTAATAGCTTTAGAGTAGGTAAAAAATAACTTTTTACAAGTTAAATAGTTTTAGGAATAAGTTGATAAAATTGTCAATTTACCACTTTAACAAAAATTAAAACACTTACCTCTTTTAAGTTTGGCACGAAAGTTAGATATTTGAAGTTAAAAAATTAGAGTTTTGAAAAATTTATTGTTTTTAATAGCATTATTAGGATTAATTTCTTGTGGTGGCGATGCTACTGACACAAGTAAAGATGCAACAGCAAAAAAAGCTGAAAACATTCCATTAACAAAAAAACAAACTGCAACTGCTACTGCCAAACCCAACAAACCAACTATAAAAACTTCACAAGGGAGCAAACAAACTCCTGCAGTTGCTACAGATTACAAGGCTAAAAATGAAGGTTGGTTGGTAAACTTGGAAGAAGCAAGAGCAATTTCTGAAAAAACAGGTAAACCAATTATGGCAAACTTTACTGGTAGCGATTGGTGTGGATGGTGTAAGCGTTTAGATAAATCTGTTTTTCACCAGCCAGAATTTAATAAATGGGCAGAAAAAAATGTTGTATTATTAGAATTAGATTTCCCTCGTAGATTTAGAGTACCTAACGATATTGCACAGCAAAACAATGGGCTTAAACAAGCCTTAGGTGTAAGGGGGTTTCCAACAATTTGGGTTTTTGATGTTGATGATAAAGATGGAAAAATGAACATTAACCCTTACGGAAAAACAGGTTATAAGAAAACTTTTGCTGAATTTAAGCAAGAAGTTGAAGGCTTTTTAGCCAAAAAGAAAGGATAATTTTTTCAATTCAATAATCTGTGAATTAAAAAATTAATAATTCATTCAAATTTTATATATTTAAACCTCATTCTAAAATTTAGGATGAGGTTTTTTATTTTAAACAGACCAAACAGCCTAAAATAAAACTTTGATACAATTATTGTTTCTAACAGTCTAATTTCTAAAAGCAAAGCGGTCTAAAATCTAAAAAAATGGCTCAAACACAAGAAAAATTAACCGAATATATTGATAGAAACTTAAAAGAATTACGCCCGCACTTAGCATCTTTCAAAAAAGAGTTAAATCTAAAAAAACCCTATTTAACCTATATAGTTGCCGATATTCAGTACATCTGTTTACACCTAATGAATATAGACAACGAAATGTCGGACGAACGATTTGCCTTACTTATTGAAGTATTAAACCATATAAAACCCGGTATAATTCCTATAAAAGAATTTAAAGCTGGCGAAATAAACTCAGAAGATTATAGATTTAAAAATATAAGAAAGTACAAAGAAAATGAAAAAGATGTAGAAGATTTAATACCTGAATTTGTGAAACACCTTGAAAAGCAAGGAGCAGGGGTTGGAGATGCATTGAACCAAGCAAAAGAATTATACTGGCGAATTGCTCACGATGTTTTTTATGCAACTAAAGATGTAAACGAAGAACTTTTTGATAGGTTTACCAAAGTTCTATTTCCTACCAAAACCACAGAAGAGTTAAAAACAGGCAAAAAAGTTCGCAAAGGAATTGACCAAGAAGCCTTAGATAAGGTAATGGAAAAAATGAATAAATACATTGGTCTTGAAGAAGTAAAAAACGAAGTAAATGAATTGATAAACTTCTTGAAAATTCAAAAAATGCGTGAGGAAAATGACATGAAAGTTATTGGAGCAACACGCCATTTGGTATTTACAGGAAATCCAGGAACAGGTAAAACATCTATTGCGAGGATGTTGGCAGAAATATTTGCCGCACTTGGAATATTAAGTAAAGGACATCTAACTGAAACTGACCGTTCTGGCTTAGTAGCTGGTTATGTTGGTCAAACTGCTCTTAAAGTAAATAAAGTAGTGCAATCGGCTTTGGGGGGCATTTTATTTATTGATGAAGCCTACGCATTGGCTGGAACAGGTGGAAAAGATTTCGGACAAGAAGCAGTTGATACTTTAATAAAATTAATGGAAGACAATAAAGACGATTTGGTTGTAATTGTTGCAGGTTATACAGGTCCAATGAAAGATTTTATTAGCTCTAATCCTGGTTTGCGTTCTCGATTCAACAAATACATCAACTTTAAAGATTATACTGTTCAAGAATTATTAGATATTTTTAAGTTATTTGTTCGCTTAGATCAATTTAAAATAGCCGATAAAAAAGTTGAAGCTAGAGTTAAAGAAATAATTGAAAATCAACACGCACATAAAGACGAGACTTTCGGAAACGCCCGTATGTGTCGTAACCTTTTTGATGAAATAATTAGAAATCAAGCCAACCGACTGGTAAAATTAAAGAGTGTTGATAAGAAAAAATTGGAGACAATTAGAGTAAGTGACATTCCAAGCCCAGAAGAATTTGCAAGCGGCACAAAAGTAGAATAATTATATTTTTTGCCACAATAACTTTTTTTTTACGTATAAAATGAAAATAGTAGCACAATGAAAGGAATAGTATTTAGTGAATTTTTTGAAATGGTTGAAGAGAAGTTTGGTTATGAAGTGGTTGACTCCATTATTGAAAAATCAGATTTACCTTCAGGCGGAAGCTATACAGCTATTGGCACTTATCATCACAGTGAAATAGTTGCCTTATTAATGAATTTATCAGATGAAGTTAAAGTTGACCCTCAAACTTTACTAAAAGCATTTGGAGAATATTTATTTGATACATTTCTAAAATCTTACCCCCAATTTTTTGAGGCACAATCCTCTGCTTTCGGATTTCTAGAATCAATAGACAATCACATACACATTGAAGTAAGAAAGCTCTATCCAGAAGCAACACTACCAAGGTTTGAAACAAAAATAGAGGGCGATAAACTTACAATGGTTTATACAAGTGAAAGGAAAATGAGTGCATTAGCAGAAGGCTTAATTCATAAAACAATGCACCATTACAATACTCCTTTCGAACTCAAAAAAGAACTTTTAAACCAAGAAGGAAGCACCGTTAAATTTCAAATAACTACTTTATAATTTTGTTCCTACAATTATGTCTAACTTAGAACTATTAGAAAGAAGAATTCTTAGAGAAAGAAAAGCAAGAAAAGAAGCCGAGGGCATTCTTGAAGCAAAGGCACTTGAACTGTTCAAAGCTAATTCAGAGCTTCAACAATTAAATAATAACTTAGAAAAAGAAGTTAATAGAAGAAGTAAGTTATTAAAAGAGAATGAAACAAAATATAGAAGCGTTATTGAAAATATGGAACTTGGCTTATTAGAAACTGATAACAACGGTCTTATTTTAAAAGCCTATCAAAAATTTAATGAGTTAACTGGATATGAAGAAAATGAATTAATAGGAAAAAATGCAAATACAACGCTTGTAGTTGAACAATTTATCCCCGTAGTAGAAAATATGCGAGGTAAAAGGCTAAAAGGTGAATCAGG
Source organism: Chitinophagales bacterium (assembly GCA_020629595.1). Lineage (GTDB taxonomy): Bacteria > Bacteroidota > Bacteroidia > Chitinophagales > UBA2359 > JAHDDA01. The sequence continues at coordinate 2,495 of JAHDDA010000135.1, read as the reverse complement.
TGTAGATGAAATTAAAATTAGAAAAAAAGATGGTACTGAACTATGGGTAATAAAAAGTAGCACTCCATTTTTTGATGAAAAAGGCAACCTAGCAGGTCATATAGGAATTCATTATGATATTACTGACCGAAAAAAAATGGAAGATAAGTTGCGTGTAGCTCGTAAAATGGCAATAGAAGCCCAACAAGCTGAAAAGCAATTTTTAGCAAGTATGAGTCACGAAATAAGAACGCCTTTAAATGCCATTATTGGAATGACACACCTTTTAAATGATACAGCTTTAAATCACGAACAAAGAGGTTACTTAGATGTGTTATCTAGTTCTGCTAGTATTCTAAAAAACTTGATTTCTGACATATTAGATATCTCAAAAATTGATGCAGGTTCTTTAGAAGTAAACTTAAAAACAGTAAATTTAAAAGCAGAAACTTTCAAACTAATAAATATTTTCAAAGCTAAAAGTAGTGAAAGCAAAGTAGATTTTTCACTAGAATTTGATGATAATATCAAAAACCAAGTTTTCTGCGATGTTCAGTTACTAAATCAGGTTCTAATAAATCTATTAGGAAATGCAGAAAAATTCACTCAAGAAGGTTCAGTAAAACTTAAAGTAACCTTACAGGCTCATGACTCAAATTGTTATGTAATACTTTTTGAAGTAAAGGATACTGGAATTGGAATGTCTCCTTTAGAATTAGAAAAAGTTTTTGAGCAATTTACACAAGCCAATGCCGAAATTAGAAGAAACTATGGTGGTACTGGTCTTGGTTTAACCATCTCAAAACGCTTGGTTGATTTAATGGGTGGTTATATAGATGTTTCATCTAAACAAGGAGAAGGAAGTAACTTTTACTTTACTTTAGATTTAAAATTTAGCGATCAAATTGCAGATTTAGATATTAAGGAAATAAAAGATATACAACTTAATATTCCAACTACACCAATGGAAATTATGGTAGTTGAAGACAACGAAATGAACATTAAATACATTTCAAGTTTATTAAAAAAATGGAATTTGAAAGCTGACATTTCTTGGAATGGACAAGAAGCTATCGATAATTTTAAGAAAAAACATTACGACCTTATATTTATGGACTTAAATATGCCTGTAATGGATGGTTTTGAAGCAACTAGAGTACTAAGAAAAACACCTCATCCCAATAGAAACGTACCTATAATTGCCTTAACTGCCTCTACTTTCTTATCAAAAAAAGAATTAGCTTTACAAGCAGGAATGACCGACTTCCTATCTAAACCCTTTACACCTGAACAACTTGCAGAAATTTTGAACAAGTACGCACCTGAAGATTTATCGGCTTTAGCAGAAATTCATACCGAGGATAATTTAAGTTTTAGATTTAATAAAAAGTTAGATGAAAATCACCTAAATCTAGTATATGAAAATGATTTAGAACACGTAGAAGCAATGTTTGAAGTATTTTTAGATATTGTTGATGAAGAATTAGAAATACTAAACAACAATGCTAAAATTGGGACAAAAGAAGAGGTGAAAAAACAAGCTCATAAAATGAAACCTACTTTTTCAATGGTAGGTATTACTCATTTAACCAAAAAAATGGAATATTTTGAAGATAATGTACTTGAAATGGACAGTCTAAAAATTGATAATTTTGTAAGAAGCTTTTCATTAGAAATGAAAGAATATATTCCTATTCTTCAAGAAGAATTACATAAAATAAGGGTATTTAATAATAACACATAAATACTCAATTATTAATAGGCAATAGCCCAACAATATCAACGCATTTTATTGACTATAAGGTAAGTTATTTATCAAAAAAATCTAACCTTCATTGTCTTGAGACTTTAAATCTTAAAATCATAAATTTCCAAACTAAAAACTTGCAAAAATCAATGAGCAAACTAAACTGTATAATAGTAGAAGATGAATTAATGGCACGTATGTCATTAGAAAAAATGTGTAAAAAATCAGACTCTTTAAATGTAATTAAAAGTTTTGAAAATGCTGAAGGAGTTGCAGAAATACTTAATAAAGAAACCATAGACCTTATTTTTCTAGATGTTGAATTACCTGGTATTTCAGGCATAGAATTATTAGATCAACTCTCTTACATTCCACAAGTAATCTTTACTACTTCAAAAAAAGAATATGCTTTTGATGCCTATGAATATGATGTTACCGATTTTCTTAAAAAACCCGTAACTCAATCTCGTTTTTTACAATCGGTTGAAAAAGCACAAGCAAGAAGCTATCAACTAAACTCAGTAGCAAAAGCTAGTTTTAATAATGAAATTTACATAAAAGTAGATGGAACTTACATTAGATTAAACCTAATAGATATTTTATACTTTGAAAACTTTGGTGATTACGTTAAAGTAGTAACAGAAGCAAAGGAATACACAATTTATGCCACCATAAAACATATAGACCAAAAAATTATCAATCCTCGATTTTTAAAAGTACATCGTTCTTACATAGTAAACCTTGGTAAAATTGTAGATATAGAAGAAAA
>JAHDDA010000134.1 GCA_020629595.1 Chitinophagales bacterium | reverse complement strand
TCGCCTACTTTACTTCTATTTATTGCCCAATAATTGTAATCTAAATTATTGGCTAATCCATTTGCATCGGCATCGTGATTTAAATATTGATTCACGCCAGAATTATTCAATTCCCAAAGGTTGTAATCTAAATTATTTATCAAACCATTTCCATCAAAATCGCCAGCATACAAAACAAAAACACTTCCGATTTGCTTTGTTTGTTCAAATCCAATTGCATTTTGTGAATTGGTTAAATCGTAAATTGCCGAATTTGGCTGAATATTATTTACTGTAATCATACCTAAATGACCTTTATGGTACACAGCGAAATGGTAATTAGTGTTTGCATCTAACGAACTGAAGTTTACGCCTGTAGAACCATCTGTGTCCATTAAAGTTCCGTCTTTTAAAATAAAACAAGCTCTACTTTCTACAACAGTTGTCAAATCACTTGTAGCTCGTGCTTGTACTAAAACCCAATCAACAATATCTGTACTTGGATAACCGATAATTGATTCTGAACCATTATAATTGTATGGTGTATTATTAAAGGGATGGGCAAAAGGAATTAATCCATCTTGGTTTAATTTAGTTGACATTTCACCAGTAGCCAAATCATAAGGTCCTTCTAAAAACACTTTAAGTTGCACCTTAACCGTTGTTACTGGGCAACTTGCTGTAAAAGATTGAGTATTCGGATTACCTCCACTTAATGTAGCAACTGTATTTCCTTCTGAATCAATCAACGTAAAACCTTCTTCAGAGGGCCAGCCTCCATTTGTTTGTATTAATTCTATATTTGAATTATTTGTTAAAGGTATTGTAAATGGTCCAGCATCAAAACCATTGGTAAACGAAGTTCCAAAAGTCCCAACAGCGTTACCATCTTGGAAAATTTCTAAACTTGCATCATTCCAACCGTCTCCATAAGCATCGGTTAAGTTTAGAGTGTAATTGCACTCATCAGGACAAGCTGATCCACTCAATAAATTAAAAGTGATATTATTTGTAATTACATCAGTTTCAGAATTGGCATCGGTAACAGTTAAAGTAATAGCCAATTCGCCAGATGTTCCACCTGTAAAAGTTATTGTAGGGTTTTGCATTGTTGAAGCATTATTTCCATAAGGGGTGTAAGCTAAATTTCCAGAAAGTGTTGTAATAGCCCATTTCCAAGAAACAGCTCCACCAAAAGATTTATCTTCTAATTGAAATGTATTTCCATCATCCAAACATAAATTATATGTTTTTCCATTTGTAGGTTCAAATAAGGCTGTTAAAGAACAACTTCCAACATAGTTAGGTGTTTGGTCTGCTGCACAAGCCACCGAATTAGAACCAAAAAGTTGATTTGCCCAATAATTCATTACTTGTGCTTGGTCTTCAGTAAACATACTCATTCCTGCATCGTTGGTATAATCCATAAAGTTTGCAGAAGGAGCATTTTGTCCGTTGCACCCTGCAACACATCCTGTTGGTGTGCCTGTAGTTTCATTGGGAGCATCTGGTGTATCATTAACATTAAAAGGTCCGGGAGCATTTACATCGGTAGTACCACAGCCACCATCACCCCAAACGTGTATTAATCCTAAATAATGACCAATTTCGTGTATTAAAGTTGCCCCTAAACCAAATTGACTACTTGTATTTAAGCCACAGCCTGCATTAGTTCCATATCCTCCAAATGCTTCTGCACAAACTGAAACTCCATCTCCGTTTGCTGCACCTGGTACTCCATCAGCTACACCTAAACAACTACCGTTGGTAATGAAAATATTTAATATTCCATTCCAACCAGGCGCACCATTACCACCAGCGCCAAAACCACCTGTAAAAGCTCCTAAAGTTATTGCAGGGTCGCTAGGCGATAAGCCTTGTGCGTTTCCTGCTGGCGGGTTTGCCAAACAAAATGTAATACAAGTTCCCGTTGAAGCTACACTATTGCCCATAGCATCTTGATAGGCTGCTGGACAAAGTGCTTCTTGTGCTGAGTTGGTATTATCACCAAACGCAGCATTTAATACTTCTAATTGGTTTAAGGCATCGATTAGTAAACAATTTGCATTATTACATCCGCCAGTAATTGTTCCATCTTGAAAATGGAAAGCAATTGGCACTTCAATAGTATTAGACCCATCGCAAGTAATTTGAGCTTGTTTTTGTGTTTTTTGAATTGAATATGCGGCTTTATGAAATTTTCTATATTCACTATCTGTTGAAATCCTACTTTTCAGAGCATTATTTGTTCCACATTGTCTATTATGTTTTCCCTTATCTGTTTGTTGGCTACTAAGACTAAAAGAAATGATTATTGCTAATAAAAAACAAATTGAAAACTTATTCATAATAACAAAAGTTAAGAGGTTTTTTAATTTCAAAATAATGGGATAGTTTACAGGTACATTAGCGTATTGAAGCTACCAAATAAATGCCAACTTTAAAATAATCAAATAAACACACAGTTAGTAAACGTAAAAACATAGTTTCAAGTCTAGTAATTGACTGTTTATTTTTTGTAATTTTCGGTTTTCAGATATTTAAGTAAAATAAAAGTATTGTAATAAGAGTTTTATAAATAGTGCTTAATAAAATAGATATGTCTTATAAATATTTTACATTTTTACTTATCCCATTTTTGTTTTCATTACAACTGTTTGCCGAAAATGAAAAGCAACTAGCTTCAAATATTGATGCAGTTACTGTTTTTTTATCAGGAGCGCAAATTGAACGATCAGCAAGTACCAATTTTTCGGCTGGTGAGAGTACAATAATTTTGAACGAACTTAGCAAGTATGTTCAATCAAAATCGGTACAGTTAGATGGTAAAGGAAATTTTACCATTCTTTCTATTGAACATAGAAATACAAAAAAAGAAGATGCTACTCCTAAAACAGCCGAACAAATAAGCATTGAGGAACAAATTGCTAAAATTAATGATGATATTAGTTTTCAGCAAAAACTGTCGAATGTGTATGCCGAAGAAAAAAAATTAATTCTTCAAAATTGGGCAATGGGTGGTACAGCCAATGGAGTTGATGTAGCCAAATTAAAACAAGCTGCAGATTTTTATAGGTCTCGACTTTCAGAAATTGAACGCTTAGAAATTGACCGAAAAAATACCATAAAAGATTTGCAAAAGAAGCAAACTGAATTGAATAAACGCTTTACAGAACTTCAACCAAAAGCTAAAAAACAATTTACCGAAGTTGCTGTAAAAATAAAGGCTAAACAAGCAGGAACAGCAAGTTTTAATCTTTCGTATTTTGTAAATCAGGCACAATGGTCGCCTGCTTATGATGTGCGAATGAAAGAATTAAACGAACCTTTGGCATTTACTTTAAGAGCCAATGTTTATCAAAATACCAATGAAGATTGGGATAATGTGCAATTAACACTATCAACAGCCAACCCAACGCAAGGTGGTGTAAAACCTACGCTTTACCCACAATATGTTAATTTTTGGGAAAATTATGGTTACAATAGAATGCAACAACAAGGCGTTTATTTTGATGCTGCCGATGAGGTGTTAGAAGAAGTGCAAGTTACTTCTTATAAAAAAAGTAAAAATAGCCCAGCACCCGCCGCTGCACCAACTGTAACTACCGAACAAAAAACGGTAGCTACTGAATATACAATTTCAGAAAAATATACGATAAAAGGCGAGCAGGGAAAACAAGTTGTTGAAATTCAGCAAGTAAATGTGCCTGCTGACTATGAACACCGAGCTGTACCCAAGTTAGATAAGTCGGTATTTTTATCGGCAAGTATTAGCGATTGGGAAAGTTATGGTTTTATGGATGGTCCTATGAATTTATATTTAGAAGGAAAATATACTGGCGAATCTTACTTGTATAGCCAAACTACTAATGATACTTTGGTACTTTCATTAGGGCGTGATAAATCGGTTGTAGTGGAACGTGAAAAAATTAAAGATTTTAAGTCTAAAAAATTCTTAGGCAACAAAACCACCGAAAGTTTTGGCTATAATATTTCGGTAAGAAACAAGAAAAATACATCGGTAAAATTAATAATTGAAGATCAAATTCCAATTTCACAAAATGAAGCTATTGAAGTTGAACTTTTAGATAAATCGAAAGCTAAATACGATGAAGCAAAAGGATTTTTAACTTGGACATTTGATTTAAAAGCTAATGACAAGAAAGAAGTTGATTTTAAATATGCAGTTAAATATCCTAAAAAGAAAAGAATTGTAGTACGATAAATTTAGGATGGGATATTATCTAAGTTGCCATCAACTATATTTATGCTAATTCATTCTTTAATATATTATCTAAACAGCTAACAAACCTATCAACATTGGCATAGGTAAAACAAAGTGGAGGTTTTATTTTTATAACTGAATTTTTAGGACCATCTGTACCAACTAAAATTCCACTTTCTTTTAATCTTTCTTTAATTTGTTTTGCCAAAGCTGTGTTTTGTTTAAAAGTTTCCTTATTAGTTACTATTTCAATGCCTAAAAATAAACCTTCTCCTCTAATGTCGCCTATTTGTTTATATTTGGGTTGAATTTTTTTAAGTTCTTGTTTAAAATAGTTGCCTACTTTTAATGAGTTTTCTTGAAGGTTGTCTAATTCAATAACTTCTAAAACGGCTTTTCCAATTGCACACGAAACAGGGTTGCCTCCAAAAGAACTGAAATATTCCATTCCATTAGCGAAAGCATTGGCAATTTCTGTAGTAGTTATTACTGCTCCCATTGGATGCCCATTGCCCATTGGCTTTCCAATTGTTACAATATCTGGTACAACATTGTGTAACTCAAAGCCCCAAAAAGTTCGTCCCATTCGTCCAAAACCTACTTGTACCTCATCGGAAATACAAACACCACCTTGATCTCTAATAGCTTTATAAATATACTGCCAATAATTAGGTGGTAAACAAACCTGTCCGCCACAACCAATAATGGGTTCGCAAATAAAACTCGAAATATTAGCTTGGTTTGTATGTATTAAATCAATAACTTGTTGAGCATAATATTTTCCTGCATTTTCATCATCAAAAGCATATTTTCCACGCAAAGTATCTGGCATTTCTGCTTTTAAAATATGATTTTTTTGCCCATTTCCTCCTTTTCCAGAAAATTTATAATCACTTATATCAATGCCCATATTGGTATGTCCATGATAACCATTTTGCATTACCAATATTTTTTGTTTTTGGGTATAAGTTTGAGCAATTCTTATAGCTAAATCTGTAGCCTCGCTACCTGAAGTAGTATAAAATATTTTGTTTAGCTTGTTAGGAAACTTTGAAAGTAGTTTCTCTGAATATTGGTGCATTATGTCGTACAAATAGCGACTGTTGGTATTGAGTTTTGCCATTTGTTTTTGCCCAGCTTCTACCACCGCAGGGTGTGCGTGTCCTACTTGTGGAATGTTGTTATAACAATCTAAATAAGTAATACCATTTTGTGCATACATATATTGAAAAGCCGATTGTTCCATTTTTATAGCTTGCTTAAAAGTAAGCGAGTAGGCTGCTCCTAAGTATTGCCAACGTTGCTTTGTCTCAACTTCAATATTGGGTGGTTTTAAAGGTTCGAAACCACAGGCTTTTCTAAAATAATTTTCGGCACAAATAGGGTTTATTTCAATCCATTTTTCTAATAAATTCCAAGCAGGCTTTTCGCTTATTTGTATGTATTCATTATCTGGATTATTAGGGTTTTGTTGTACATTATAAGCACTTTGGCATACGCTAACCGCCAAGCGTGTAGGAATAAGCCAATACAATAAATGTAGCTCTTTTTCTTTTAGTGGTAATACTTTGTGATAGGCTTCTAAAAAGTGAAAAGCCCATTCTAAAGGGTTGCTTTTATTCATTAAAATGTATGCTAAAGCAATGGCAATTTCGTTAATTAATGGTGAGTAACAAGTATCACCAAAATCTATAATACCTGTAATTTTATCTTCTTTACACAAAATATTCCAATCATTAATATCGCCGTGTAGGGTTGCGTGGCGTAGTTGGGGTATTTCACTTAATACTTTTTCTTGAAATTGCAGGAAAAAATGATGTGCTAATTTGCGTTTATTTCCATCTTTTATTGCCGAAAGGTGGGTTTTGCTCCATAAAGCATTTTGTAAATCCCATTCGTGCCTATTGGTTTCAATATAGGCGTTTCTAAAATTTAATAAAAGGTTATTTAGTTGGGCTAATTTGTAGCCTAAATCGGCAACTAAGTTGTATTTTTGCTTGTTTTTAGCATAAAATATACCTTCTAAATATGAGATAACTCTAGCATACGCAAAACCATTCTCTTTAAATGATAAAATAGTTGCTTCGTTTTTATTTTTTAAAACATTTTGGACTATTTTAGAATTAGGGAAACTTTTTCTAAGTATTGATAAAATCCTATGTTCTGCTTCAAGGCGTTCAAAAATATTATGCTCGTTCTTGTGTAGTTTTAACACATATTTTTTACCCTCTAATGTTTCTATTTTATAATTTGAACTAGCATAACCAGACATTGCATTGCAACTGATTACTTCTAAATTATATTCGTTTTTCAGAAATGCTTTTAAATTCATAAGCTCAAAAAACCTATAAAATTATAGCTTTTTCTAATATAATTCTATGTTATTTGTATTTGTGGTTGATTACCTAAAATCTGAAAAATCGGTGTGTGGTACTTCTATTCTTGAATTGGCATCCAATATTTTTACAAAGTTGCTTAAACTAGTAGCACCATCAACTCGTTGTGTAAGATTTCCAGAAGCGTCAAAAAATAAAAATGTTGGTGCTGATTGAACGTTTTGTTGTTGTCCTAAATTTTTACCGTAGTGCTGATTCAAATTTACACTATATGCTAAATATTTTTGATCAACAATATTGGCTACTTCGTTTTTAGCAAAAACTTCTTTTTTCATTCTTTCACAAGGCGGACAAATATCCATTGTAAAGTATACAATAAAAGGTTTATTTTCAAAAGCGGCAGCCTCTTTCATTGCCTCTAAATTATTAGATTTGCTAAAGTTTATTTGGGCTTCTACTGATACATTTACCAAGCAAAGTAAAATGGTAAACAAGCAAAGTAATTTTTGTATTTTTTTCATATTATTTAAACATTGACCATTAAAGCGTTGAGATGATATTTTTGGCATACGTCCCCCCTTATAAAAAGGATTATAGTTCACTTTCAAGGTTTAAAGCTTACAAAATTATAATATCAAATCTTTAGAAAAACAAGAAATATTATATTTTTTGATATTTTAACTAACTTTATCCTTAATTATTACAACAAAAGCATTATTTGTTTTACATTTCTTCATAAAAGAATAATTTAATTCATTTTAGAATGCAAGCAAGTAATCCTAAAAGATTGTTGATGCTCAATAACATAAAACGAGCATTAAAAAAACGGAATAAGAAACCTTTTCCAGATGTTAATGAATTGAATTGGCAAGCCCAATTTGATGAAGATAAGGTTGTTGAATTTGCAA
>JAHDDA010000133.1 GCA_020629595.1 Chitinophagales bacterium | reverse complement strand
GTTAATTTTTAACCTTGTAATTTTTTCGTTTAAAATCGCCTCGTTTCCACGCCTTAATAAATTCTGCCCAAGCAAAAGGATTTAATAAGTTTATGTGTTTAGGTTGGTTGTAGGTCCAGTAGTTATTGACCCGTTGGCGTGCAGCCCAGCTATAATTTTCACCTGCATCGCCTTTCATAGTGTAGGCAATGGCACGCAATTTTTCTTCTTCAAGATTTTTTTTGGCTCTTGCTACATCATCGTCTGGAATGTCTAATTTAAGAAAAGCACTTTTAAATTCGTGTGGTTTGGGCCAAGGATAAATTACCGTTTCTGGTAAATTTACCGTATCGTTGGTCATTAGTTGAATTAATGAGTATTTATTATCTGTTAAAGTATCTGGAACGGTAAACTGAACATCTTTATAACCAATTGCCGAAAATTTGGCTGTTTCTCCTTTTCGCATTACAATAGAAAAAAAACCATTTATATCACTCGAAGTTCCACGTGCTGTTCCAATAACACCAATATTGCAATAAAAAACAGGCTGTAAACTATCGCTTGCCAAAACCACACCCGATAATTCAACCAAGTTTTCGTTTTGGGCGTTTATTTCTTCATTCAAAAAAATAAAAAAGGATAGTATGATTAGTAATAATCTCAAAATTTCAGAAATATAAAGCTAAGATAAGCCTGTTTGTTGTGCTTTGTGCGTTAATAGTTGTTAAGTACCAACAAACAATTAATTATAAGTTTGAAATGTGCTATTTTTCCGTTCAAATTCGTTGAAAATACGCACCATAGCTCTGCTATGCTTGTGCTTTTCGCCTTTTTGACCAAAAAAATAAATCCATTTCCAAGTCTAAACTAATTATGTGTTGGTACTTAATTGAGTTTTGTTTTACATACTTCTCTTTTTCAAAAATGAAATAGCCAATCTAATTTTTCCTCTACTTATGGTATCGCCCAACTTATTTTGAACTACAATTTCAGGTCTGTCTTCTTTTTTGGCTTTTTGGTAAATAGGTTCAATCATCTCAATTTCTTCCAAAGAAACATACCTAAAAACATCAATATCTTCATCTTTTTCGTACAAATAGCCAAAATGCCCATAAATGGTATCGGCAGCTACTTTTCGTTCTTTGGCAATATCGAATAAAGATTTTCCATCTTCGTATAAATTTAAGGTATGCAAATAGGTAATGCCTTTTACACTTTTTAAAATACTTTGGTTGAAAACAAATGTTCGTATTGCCTCTAAAAATACCGTTCCGTATTGATTGAATTTAAACTCTCCTACACCTGTTATATTTCTAAAATCGGGTTTGAAAAGAGGGCATATTTCTAACATTTCTTGTAAAGTGGCATCCGAAAATATATTGAAAGCCGCTACATTAGAATTGTTGGCAATTTGCTTTCTTAGTGTTTTTAGGCGTTCTAACAATTCATCGTTAAATTGCTCACGTTTGGTTCTTTTGCGTTTTGAAGCGGGTTCTTTTTTAGTCCAAACTTTGGCTTGTGTTAGTTTTACTTTTTTACCTTCAAATAAAACTTTGTTGCCTAATACTGAAATTTTAAGGCGTGCGTTTTGCGTATAATCAATTTCTATATAACCTTGGTTAACCATTTGGGTAACATATTCTACCCAATCATTTCTTGATAAATCTTTTCCTATACCAAAAGTTTTAATTTCTTGATAATTGTTATCTAATATTTCTCTACGCATTGAGCCACGTAAAATATCTACAAGCATTTGTAAACCAATTTTTTCATTGGTACGTTTTAGAGCCGAAAGGGCTTTTTGACTTAAAATAGTTCCATCGAAACCACGTGGAGGGTTAATGCAATTATCGCAATGTTCACATTTTTTATCTCTTATTTCGCCAAAATAATTTAAAATAAAATTGGTACGGCAACTGGTAGCTTGCGAAAATTCATATATCCGATACAGTTTTTGTAATTGCACTTGCTTAAATTGGGCATTTGCTGTGCTATCTTCAATAAAACCTCTGTAAATAGATACATCGCCAAAACCTGCAAATAATACTGCTTTTGCAGGTAAGCCATCTCGTCCTGCCCTACCAATTTCTTGGTAATAACTTTCTACGTTTTTGGGTAAATTGTAGTGAGCAATCCAACGCACGTTTGATTTATCAATACCCATTCCAAAAGCAATGGTTGCACAAATAATTGGTATTTCATCTTTTTGAAACGCCATTTGCACTCGGTTGCGTTCTTCGGCACTTAAACCTGCGTGATAATGAGCCGCTTTAAACCCTTGTTGCTGCAATTTTGCCGATAAATTTTCGGTATTTTTTCGGCTTAAGCAATAAACAATACCTGCCGTTTTGGGGTTTTCTTTTATTAAATCTACAATGTGTTGATAGCGTTTATAAGCAGGACGAACTTGAATATTTATATTTTTTCTTTCAAAACTTGCCAGAAATAATTGGGCATTTTCTAAACCTAATTGTTGGGTAATATCGTTTCTGGTAGCTGCATCGGCTGTCGCAGTAAGGGCTAATTTGGGAACGTTTGGAAAATTATTTAATAGATTTTTTAGCTGTGCATATTCTGGTCTAAAATCGTTGCCCCAAACAGAAACACAATGGGCTTCATCTATGGCAATTAAAGATATTCTTTGACGCTTAATAAAGTGTAAAAAGTTGGCAGAAACTGCTTTTTCTGGCGAAACATAAACAAGTTTTAAAAGACCATTTTCTATTTTCCTAGCCACAAAACGAGCTTCATCAGGCGTTAAACTTGAATTTATAGCTTCGGCTTCAATTCCATTGGCTTTTAAGGCTTCTACCTGATCTTTCATTAACGAAATTAAAGGCGAAACTACTATGGCTAATCCTTGTAATTGCAAAGCTGGTACTTGATAACAAAGCGATTTTCCACCACCTGTGGGCATTATTACCAAAGAGTTTTTACCTTGTAATGTGTTATTTATAATGGCTTCTTGTTCGCCTCTGAAAGTTTTATAGCCAAATATTTTTTCGAGTATTTCTTGAGAATTGTTAATGATTTTATTTTTCGATTTTAGAATTTGGCGAAGTTAATTGTTGAATGTTTAAGAATACAAAAGTTGAAACTTAAACTTATCCAAATTTTTCTTTAATAATTTTTTCCAACTCAAACATTTCGTCTCTAAACTTGGCAGCGGCTAAGAAATCTTCTTCTTTAGCAGCTTTTAACATACGCTTTTTGCTGGTAGCCAAAGTTTTTTCCAATTCATCTTTTCCCATATATTGCACCACAGGATCGGCAGCTAAACTCATTTGTTTTGGCAATTCATAAACCTTACTTTCTTCAGGTGTTTCTTTGCCCGGCATATCTTTTCTAATATCTAAAACGCCTGCTTGCTTGCGTATTTGTTCTTCCGATTTGAAAACTGTTGTTGGTGTAATATTATGTTCTAAATTATAATCCATTTGTTTTTTACGCTTGTAGGCATTATCATCTAAAACTCTCTGCATAGAAGCGGTAATTCTATCGGCATACATAATTACCAAACCATTGGCATTACGGGCGGCACGTCCTGCAGTTTGAATAAGCGATTTATCGTTGCGTAAAAAACCTTCTTTATCGGCATCTAAAATGGCAACCAAAGAAACTTCGGGTAAATCTAAACCTTCACGTAAAAGGTTTACACCTACTAAAACCGAAAATTCTCCCAAACGTAAATCTCTTAAAATTTCTACCCGTTCCATTGTATCTACTTCCGAATGAATGTAGCGAGTATCAATACTTAATTTGGTTAAATATTTGGTCAATTCCTCTGCCATTCGCTTGGTTAAAGTGGTAATTAAAACCCTTTCATTGCGTTCAATTCTGGTGTTAATTTCGCCTATCAAATCATCTACTTGGTTTATACTTGGGCGAACATCAATTATAGGATCTAACAAACCCGTTGGTCGTACAATTTGTTCTACCACTTCGCCATTCACTTTTGCCAACTCAAAATCGCTTGGCGTTGCCGAAACATAAATAGTTTGTGGCACTAATTTTTCAAATTCATCGAAATTCAATGGTCGGTTATCCATGGCGGCAGGCAAACGAAAACCGTGTTCTACCAAATTTATTTTTCTGGCTCTATCGCCTCCAAACATTGCTCGTACTTGTGGTACACTTTGGTGACTTTCATCTATAATCATTAAAAAATCATCTGGAAAATAATCTAACAAACAAAAAGGACGCTCACCAGGCTTTCTTCCATCTAAATAACGAGAATAATTCTCAATTCCTGAACAATAACCCAATTCACGTATCATTTCCAAATCAAATTCGGTGCGTTCTTTTAGGCGTTTGGCTTCTTCAAATTTTTGTTGTTCTTCAAAAAAGCTTACTTGCTTGGCTAAATCATCTTGAATTTGATTGATGATAGGACCCATTTGGTCTTGTGCTGTTTGATAAATACTAGCAGGAAAAATGGCAATATCTTCAATGGCTTGAATGGTTTTTCCAGATGAAGGTTCAATGTATTCTAATTCTTCAATTTCATCACCAAAAAATACTACCCGCACAGCACGTTCAGAATAGGGTAGGAAAATATCAACCGTATCACCTCGTACCCTAAAAGTTCCACGTTCAAAAACATCTTCGGTACGAGAATACAAGGCAGAAACCAAAGCAAATAAAAACTGATTTCGGCTTACAATAGAACCCACCGAAACACGAATAATATTATTTTTGAAATCGGCAGGATTGCCCATTCCATAAATACACGAAATAGATGCTAAAACTACCACATCTCTACGCCCTGAAAGTAAAGCGGTAGTTGCCCTAAGACGCAACTTTTCTACTTCATCGTTTATAGAAAGGTCTTTTTCAATATACGTACCTGTTACTGGCAAATAGGCTTCGGGTTGGTAGTAGTCGTAATAGGAAACATAATACTCTATGGCGTTTTCTGGAAAAAATTGTGAAAATTCCCCATACAATTGAGCAACTAAAGTTTTGTTATGCGACAATATTAAGGTTGGCTTGTTAACTAATTGGATAACATTTGCCATTGTAAAGGTTTTCCCCGAACCTGTTACGCCCAACAATACTTGTGCATTTTCGCCTTTGTTTACGCCTTCTACCAATTGTTTTATGGCATTGGGTTGGTCGCCCGCTGGATTAAAGTCTGATACTAGTTTGAACACTTTTTTAATGGATTATTTTTTAGTAATGCCCTTTGAGAGAGTGAATGTAAATTCTATTTTCATCTTCTAAAACTTCATACACTATTCTATGCTCTTGATTAATTCTTCTTGACCAAAATCCTGATAATTCGTGTTTCAATTCTTCTGGTTTCCCAATACCTTCATACGCATCTTTTTGAATTGCTACGGTCAATTTGACTATTTTGCGTAATATTTTCACATTACCTGACTTTTCCCATTCGTCTAAATCTTCAATTGCTTTGGACATAAATACTATTTGCATAACTTAGCCTCTAATTCTTCAATAGTAACTACTTTTCCCTTTCCAGCTTTACGCTCTTCTTGTGATTTCAAAATCTTAGCAACAAATTCAGGATTGTAGGGGCTTTTATCTTCTTTGGCAACAGATATTTCTTCTTCTTTGTTTGAAAGAGAAAAGTCAATTTTAAAGGCACTTAAAAAAGTTTTTAAGGCTTCAAGTTGTTCAATAGTTTTTGGTTTTACAATTAATGTATTTTTCATAAAATTCAGATTTTAAGTAAATATTGTCATTAGTTAATCCTTGTGTTACTCAATTTCATTATCTTCTCTTAACATATCAACATAATCCTTTTTAGACATTGTACAATCAAAAAAATCTTCTGCTTTTTCAGTTGATTTAAACTTGAGTTGTTTTTTAATTGGACTCATAAGAAAACTGTCATATTCGTTTTTACTATGGCTAAAGTATGTTTTTATGGCTGTTTTTTTGTTATCTACAATCAGGTAATAATATTGATGATGCTTTTTTTCAGGCTTAAGTTCAAATCCTTTTTGTTTTAGCACTTTTTTTAAATCCTTAGTTTTCCTAGCTCTCATTTATTATTTTTTTTACTAAACTTTGGAGTTTGTTTTTAAGTTTAATTGCATTGTGAGTCAAATTGTTATCTTCTTCAAAGTAGTAATTTTCAATATTTGCATAAAAGCTAAAGTTAAAGGCTTCCATTGCTTCTGAAAATGAGTTTCCACAAGATAAAATATCTAAAAAATTATTTTCTACATAGAAAGTATCTTTATTTACAGTAATAGTTAATGTTATCTTTTCATTTAAAACAAATATTTTATCCTCAAATCTAACAATATCAATTTCAATTATTGAAAATGTTTCTTTATGTTCAATAAACCCAATATTATTTGAATACATAAAATCTTTTAGAGCATTCAATTTTTGGATATCTAAAGGTTTTACAATTAATGTATCTTTCATAAAAATTCAGATTTTAAACAAATATAAACTAAATCCTAATCGGAATAATTTTGCGAAACATAATCGCCCCATTCTGCAATAAATTTTATAATTGGAATTAAGGTTTCTCCAAATTCAGTTAAGGAATATTCTACTTTTAAGGGTGGTTTTGAAGTAAATACTTTTCTATTTATCAAACCGTCTTCTTCTAAGGTTTTTAGTTGAAGGCTTAAAGTTCTTTCGGTTACAGTTGGCATTTTTTTTCTCAACTCGTTGTATCGTAATGTTTCTTCCATTAAGTAATACAAAATGGCTGTTTTCCATTTTCCACCAATAATACCCATTGTTAAGCTAGTACAACAAGGATATTCTTTTCCGTTAAACCTATGCATTTTCCTTTCTAAATTTATACTATCCAATTTGACCGTTATTGCAAATTTAATTTACTATACTTATGTTTGCAACTATAATTAATATAGTTAAATTTAGGATTTATGAGTATTACAAAAGAAGCCATTATAAAGGCTTTTAAATCTAGACACGCCACCAAAGAATTTGATGCTACAAAAACAGTTTCAGATGAAGATATAAACTTCATTTTAGAAACGGCACATTTATCGCCAAGTTCATTTGGTTTTGAGCCGTGGCATTTTGTTGTTGTACAAGATAAAGACTTGCGTGAATCTTTAAAGCCAGTAGCTTGGGGAGCACCTTTAAAATTAGATACGGCAAGCCATTTTGTTTTGGGCTTAACAATGAAAGCACCTATGACCAAACACGATGCCGATTATATTATGTCAATGATGAAAGATGTAAAGCAGTTTCCTGCCGATGTAATTGAAATTTATGGCGGTTTTTACAAAACTTTTCAAGAAAGTGATTTTGACTTAGATACTGATAAAAAATTATTTGATTGGGCGGCAAAGCAATGTTATATTCCATTGGCAAATATGATGACTTCGGCTGCTTTAATAGGTATTGATAGTTGCCCAATTGAGGGTTTTCACCAAACAAAAGTAGAGGCAATTTTAAGCGAAAAATTTGGAATTGATACTGAAAAATATGGTTTATCTTATATGGTAGCTTTTGGTTACAGAAAGGCAGAACCACCTCATCCAAAATC
>JAHDDA010000132.1 GCA_020629595.1 Chitinophagales bacterium | reverse complement strand
TCATAGTTTTCCAAACTCTTTCTAAATTTTGCTTTCATTCGGCGGCGTAAACGGCTAGGACTTATTACTTCTAAAGTTTCACCAAAACCTAAAAGTAGGCGTTCCAATTCATAATTTAATTTTACAGTAATTTCAAATGTTACCCAATTATTATCTTTTTCAATAACATTTTGTGTATGGTGCATAGGTTTTGTAATTACATAAGGAGCATTTTTTCTATCAACTCTAAAAGTTATCTTTTCAGGTAACATTCCAGCCATTGGTGTTACGCCAATTATATTTTTATAATACTCATTAGCATTAAAAGAGTTGTCTATTTTGTAAACTTTATGTTCATTTATAGAAATTTCATTAATTCTATCTAAAGCCAAAGTCATTACATCGTCTTGTTCATTTTTTTTGCCTAGTACAAACCAACGATTGTTAAATTCTTTAAGTAAGTAAGCGTGAAACAAAAAATTGCTTGCATTTCTGGCTTTAAACGATTGGTAACTAATATCTAAAACTTGTTTTTTTACTATTGCTTTATAAATAAAATCTAAATGTTCTAAGCCTTTTAAATTAGGATTGGTTTCAAAATGAATAATAGCTTTTTGTTTTTCTTTTGCCGAGTAAATATGATCTTCTAATTTTTGTACCATTCCTCCTAACTCTCTAAAATGAGAAAACCCTTGAAACTGTTTTAAAAACTCAACAGCTTCGGCAAGTTTGTTCAAATCTTGATTGGTAAGTGGAATATTGGTAATGCTATAATCAGGGTCTTCATAGGTATAATATTTTCTATCAACCACAACAATAGGGGCATTATATCCCAATTTGTCAGAACGCATCATTTGAATATCTGATTGAACGGTTCGTTTAGAAATGCCATTATCAATTCCTTCATATTCATATAAAGCATCGGATACAGCATCAATTAAATTATCTAAAGTCCAACGCCTAAATCTATTGCGTAAACAATGATCAATGGTCTTATAGCGAATTAAAGCGTTTCTATTGGCTGGCATTTTATTAGTTTTGAATATTTTATCAGTCAAAAATTTTATAACGCAAATATACTGCGTACATATAAGCTATTTTTGTTTTTTAGAGTTTGTAATCTTAAATTGTAATACAAAATGAATGCTTCTTTATTAAATGAAATGTTGGAAGAAGGTTATGTTGTGTTTCAGAAACACCCCGAAGCCAATTTATTTATTTATAACTATTCGGCAAAAACACAATATGAGCAAATTTGGAATGAAGTAACACTTGCTTGCCGAGGTTTAATATTAGATGTAGATGGGGAAGTTGTGGCTCGTCCGTTTGGAAAGTTTTTTAATTTGGGAGAAAGAGCTAACCAAAAAATACCTGTTGAACCTTTTGAAGTTTATGAAAAAATGGATGGTTCTTTGGGCATTTCCTATTGGTTGAATAATGAATTAAAAATTGCCACACGAGGCTCGTTTATTTCAGAACAATCGCAGAAAGCAATGCGTATTTTACAAAAAAAATACCCTAATGCTCACAAGAAAATAAATAAAAAATACACTTATTTGTTTGAAATTATTTATCCCGAAAATAGAATTGTTGTTGACTACGGTATAAAAGAAGATTTGGTGCTTTTAGCAGTAATTGAAACAGCAACTGGCAAAGAAATGCCCTTAGAAGATGTTGGCTTTCCTATTGTTAAAAAATATGACGGCTTGCAAGATATAAACCAACTTAAAACTTTAGAAGAGCCTAACCGAGAAGGTTTTGTAATAAAATTTGAAAGTGGCTTTCGGTTAAAAGTAAAATTTGAAGAATATGTGCGTATTCATAAAGTTATTAGCCAAGTTTCTACAATAAGTATTTGGGAATATTTAAAAACGGGACAATCTTTCGATGAAATTTTAGAGCAAGTTCCCGATGAGTTTTATGATTGGATAAAGTTGCAACGAAAAAAATTGGAAGCCGAATATTTAGCTATTGAAACCAAAGCAAAATCGGAATTTAAAATTTTAGCAAATAGAAAGGAAACAGCTTTGTATTTTATGCAGTGTTCGTATCCTAAAATTTTATTTTCAATTTTAGATAAGAGAGATTATTCATCAATAATTTGGAAATATATAAGACCTAAATTTGCGAAGCCTTTTTCAAATGAGAGCATAGGGGATTTATAGCATTACAAAAAAAGGGAAAAACTAATTTTTAGTTTTTCCCTTTTTAATAAAGTTTAAAACCTTTTTTGTTGTACCGCTTGTAGGGATGCCGATTTATCGCATCTCTTACGGTTTATAGGAAAAAACGTTTTAAAGTCTAATTATTTCAGAATTATCACTATTATTTTCTAGTGCCATTTTCGTATATTACAATAAAGGCATCTGGATAAGTGCGTTGTTTTACACGTTGTAAAATTTCTTCGGCAGTGAATCTATCATAAAAAGTACCCATTACTATTTTGTTTGTACCATTTACATATTCTGTAGAAATACTGTATCCTAAATCGCCTAGTTCGTTTTCATAATTGGTAAGACTTGGCATTTTTCTAAAAGCACCCAATTGTATTTTAAATTCTTGAGCTCCTGAAGAAACATAGCTACTTGAACTTGATGTAAAAGTATCATCTGAGTAAGTGGTAAATCCACTGCTAGAAGAAGTGCTTGCTGGTTCATCAAAGAAAGTGCTTCCCGAATTAAAACTAGAACTTGATGAGCTTGAAGTACCAGAGCTATAAGTAACTTCATTGTTATACGAAGAAGTTGAAGAATCATAGTAATAATCACCTGTTCCAAAATAACGTGGTGCGCTATAAACGGCATTAGCTCTATAACCAACTACTTTAAATTCTGTACGGCGGTTTTCTTGGTGTTTTGTTTCCGAACATTTTACACCATTACTACACTCGTTTAATAACTGTGTTTCGCCATAACCTACGGCACTTATTCTATCAGAAGCAATACCTTTACTTACAATATAATCAACTGCCGATTGAGCTCTGCGTTGCGATAAATCCATATTATATGCATCTGAAGCTCTAGAATCGGTATGCGACCCCAATTCTAAAATAATTCCAGGATTATCATACATTAGTTTTACTACTTTATCTAACTCAATAGCAGCATCGTTTCTAATAAAATCTTTATCTAAATCGTAGTAAATGTGATTTAGAGCCAAAACATCATCTGGAATTAATGTTGGGTTTATTGGGTTCACATCAATTTTGGTAATGTAAAAGTTTAATGGAATATCTTTTTGTAATGGATCTGAACAATCTAAACCTTTTGTAGTAAAAGATTCCTCTTTTTTGAAATATTTGTCTTTTCTAGCTTCAATTTTATAATCTACATCTCTATCTACTTCAAAAGAAAAAAGACCATCAGCATCGGTAAATGTTCTGGTTTCAAAATTAGTTATTCTGTTACGCAGTACAACTTCAGCCCCAGCAATTGGTGAGCCAGAATCTTTTTCAAATACTTTACCTGATACCTCGCACTTAATGCTATAATTTACCCCTCCATTTGTATCCGAATCAACCCCTCCGTTGGCATCATCAGTTCCGCTACCATCGCCTGTTCCGTTTCCGTTATCAACAACTGGTGCTTCTGGGCAAATAGGAATTTCTAACATAAAGTTTTTATTCAAAATATCTTTAGCAGAAACACTTATTTCATTTTCAATATGATTTAATCTACTTGCTTTTACTGAAAACGATTGATTGGCGTTTACAGGAAATGCAAAACCACCACCTGAGTAAGTTGTTTGTTCTTGCGTTTTTTCACCATTAACAAATAATTCAACTTCCGAACCAATTAAAGGTTCGCCTGTATTACAATCAACTACAATACCTTTAAGTGTGTGCGAAGCACGTGTAAAAGCGTAAATGTCATCATCTCCACCATCGCCTTCGGTACGGTTAGAGGCAAAGTATCCTTTAATACCTTCTTCATTTAAAATAAAGCCAAAATCATCGAAATATGAGTTAATCGGAGTTCTTAAATTTTCAGGTTTTATCCATCCTCCATCTACTTTTCTAGTTTGAAAAACATCTAAACCACCCAATCCAGGTAAAGCATCTGATGAAAAATATAATACGCCATCTTCGTGAATAAACGGAAACATTTCTCTACCTTCAGTATTTATTTCTGGTCCAAGGTTTTGTGGTTCTCCCCAGCTATCGCCTTCTTTTTGACTTACATAGATGTCTTCATTTCCTTCACCGCCAGGCATATCAGAAACAAAGTAAAGCGATTCTCCATCACTACTCAATGTAGGGTGTCCAACAGAATAATCATCACTATTAAAAGGAAGTTCTTTAATATCGCCCCATTTGTCGCCACTTTTTTCTACCGTATATATTTTTAAACGAATGGTATTTTCGCTGTCTTTTCCTTTTTTACCTTTAATGTAATTGTTTCTAGTAAAAAACATTGTCTCGCCATCTCCAGTAAAAGTTACAGTTCCTTCGTGTAGCCAACTATTGGTTTTTCCTTTAAATAGTTTTGGTTTTTTCAAGTCCCAAGGCTCTTCTTCGTCGTCGCTTTCTGCAGTATATAAATCTAAATATGGCGTATTGGTCCAGTTATAAACCTTTTCTTCAAAACGCATACCTCTTGCTGAACTGAACAAAATACCATCTTCAAAAAAGGCAGGTCCAAAATCTGAATAAGATGAGTTTTGATTTATTTCTCTTACCTCATAAGTGCCAGGGTCTTGCTTAAAGTAATCTTCTTTATCACAAGCCTCTACTTGTCGAATACCTCTGGTGTCGGCTGGTACTCTTTCTGCGTATTCTAAGAAATATTCTCTAGCTTCATCGCATTTGTCGTTAATTTTAAGCACCAAACCATAACGCAGTAAATGAATGTCTTGCGCTTCATCTAGTTCAATAACTTTTGCATACCAAGCTTCTGCCTCTTCGGGCATATTCATTAAGCGATAACACTCAGCCAAATTAATAACGGCACTGGGTGTTCCTTTAGATTCGGCAATTTGCTTGTATAATTTTGCAGCTTCAGGAAAAGAAAATGCTTCAAATAATTTATCTGCTTTTTTTAATTTTCCTTGAGCAAAAGTATTCGTAGTATTGATAGTAAATATCAAACAAGCTGCCAATAAAATGTAGAAGCTCTTTTTCATCAGTTAATTTTTAAAATTTCTTCATTAATGGTTAAAACTTGAAAATTAATTCAAATCAACGAAGCTAATGCTTCAAAAATCTCCCTTATATGGGTTATTTAAAATAGCTTATTCCAAAAACGATACCAATTAATTTTTCAATCTTCAATTTTATATGAAAAATTTCTTTTAACCCTTATATTTCGGTAGTTTTGAGTAGGTTTAAAAATTTAAGAAAAACTTATTTTTAATTTTATTTTACCTAATTTCAAGGTGTTTTAATTTTTTCAACAACGCATTTCTAAATTACAATTAAGCATTTTATATAATGAAATATACTTTAATTTTTATTAGCTTGCTACTTATTTTAAGCAATGCTTGCAAGCTCAAAAAAGATATAAACCAATCTGCAACAGCAAGTATAGAACAAGAAAAAACAATTTTGGAACAGCAAGAAATGGGTGTTTTGGCTGATAATGCTATGGTGGTAACCGCCCATCCTGAAGCTAGTAAAATAGGTATTGAAGTATTAAAAAATGGAGGTAATGCTACTGATGCTATGGTAGCCATTCATTTTGCCCTTACAGTTTGCTATCCAAGGGCGGGTAATATTGGTGGAGGTGGTTTTATGGTAATGCGTGAAAATAATGGTAATACTCACACTTTAGATTTTAGAGAAACAGCCCCTGCTTTGGCTTCAAAAGATATGTATTTAGATGCCGAAAAAAATGTAATTCCTCGTCTTAGTTTAGATGGACATTTGGCAGTAGGTGTGCCAGGTAGTGTAGATGGAATGTGGAAAGCTCATCAAAAATTTGGAAAATTAAACTGGGCTAATTTGCTTCAACCAGCTATTAATTTGGCTGAAAATGGTTACAAATTAACCAAAGCTGAAGTAGAATATATGGATAAATATAAAGAAACAATACAAGTATTAAATACCGAAGAAAATTTGTTTACCATCAAAACACCAGAAGTCAATTCGGTTTTTAAACAACTAGAATTAGCAAAAACTCTAAGGTTAATTGCACAAAATGGAAGAAGTGGTTTTTATGAAGGTGAAACAGCACAATTATTTGTTGAAGAAATGGAAAGAGGTAATGGTATTATTTCTTTAGAAGATTTAAAAAATTACCAATCGGTTTGGCGTGAAGCACTAGTTGGTAACTACAAAAATGCTTACAATATAATTTCTATGTCGCCACCTTCAAGTGGAGGTGTTTGTTTGTTGCAAATGCTAGAAATGTTGGAAAATATAAACTTAAATGAGTGTGGTTTTCATTCTCTGAGTAGTATTCATTTAATTAACGAAGTGGAACGCTTGGCGTATGCCGATAGGGCTGAACATTTGGGGGATCCAGCGTTTTACAATGTTCCGATGGAAAATTTATTGGATACAGCTTATTTAGATAAGCGATTTGAAAGCATATCTATATTACAAGCTACCAGAAGTAATATTGTTAAAGCTGGAAATTTTACCGATAATGAAAGCAAAGAAACCACGCATTATTCAATTGTAGATACAGAAGGAAATGCCATTGCTGTAACTACAACTTTAAATGGAAATTATGGTGCTAAAGTAGTAGTGGGCGGTGCTGGCTTTTTCTTAAATAACGAAATGGATGATTTTAGTGCAAAACCAGGAGTTCCCAACCAATTTGGTTTAATTGGAAAAGAGGCTAATGCAATTGAAGCAGGAAAACGTATGTTAAGTTCTATGACACCAACCATAATTGAAAAAAATGGTAAATTATTTATGGTTGTAGGAACGCCAGGTGGTTCTACCATAATTACTTCTGTACTTCAAAACTTTTTGAATGTTGTAGAATATAATATGACAATGCAAGAGGCAGTAAATGCCAAACGTTTTCATCACCAATGGAAACCCGATACTTTATTTGTTGAAAGTGGTGCTTTTAATGAGAAACTGTCGCACGAATTAAAAATGAAAGGACATACTTTAATTGAAAAAGAAAAAATTGGTAGGGTTGATGCTATTTTAATTCACGAAAATGGCAAACTAGAAGGTGCCGCCGATCCAAGAGGCGAGGATAAGGCAATGGGCTTTTGATTTTTAGGCTTTTAGATGTCGAGGGCTAGGATTTTAGCTAGCTTAGCCCAAGTTGCGATGTATTTCCGTAGGGACACCGATTTATCGTGTCCGATGATGCGATAAATCGACATCACTACAAAAATCACAGTATTTTAGGGTTGATATTTTATTCATCGCAACTTGAGTTAGCTTAGTAAAAAATCATAAATAAAAAGACTACAAAACTCTATAACTTCACACACTCATTAATTGTGTTTGATTAAAATCAACTTACACTTTGTAGAAAATTTCTTAATTTAGCAGTTTTTAAATATGATTTAACATACACAAAATGCGTAAAATAGTTAGCTTACTTTCA
>JAHDDA010000131.1:5775-7598 GCA_020629595.1 Chitinophagales bacterium | reverse complement strand
TTACTTTCCAATAAAAAGTAAGCGTTAGTAAATTTAGTTCTTAAAATTTAACTAAAGAATTAGCTATTCAAAACTTTAAGCATTGTAGTACCTATATCGGCAGGTGATTCAACAACGTGAATACCACAAGAAGCCATTATTCTCATTTTTGCTTCTGCTGTATCTTCTTCGCCTCCAACAATTGCTCCAGCGTGTCCCATAGTACGTCCTTTTGGTGCAGTTTGTCCTGCAATAAAGCCAACTACAGGTTTTTTATTTCCTGTACTTTTTATGTATTCCGAAGCCAGTGCCTCATAATTCCCTCCAATTTCACCAATCATAACAATAGCATCAGTTTCGGAATCATTCATTAAAAACTCTACCGCCTCTTTAGTTGGCGTACCAATAATTGGATCGCCTCCAATACCTATTGCCGTTGAAATACCTAAACCAGCTTTAACAATTTGGTCGGCAGCTTCGTAGGTTAATGTACCCGATTTTGATACTATACCAATTCTACCAGAAGTAAACACAAAGCCTGGCATAATACCTACTTTTGCTTCGCCTGGTGTTATTACTCCTGGACAGTTAGGACCTACCAAAGTACAATCATATTCTTTAATAAATGCTTTTGCTTTTACCATATCTTGTACAGGAATACCTTCTGTAATACAAATAATTACTTTTATACCTGCGGCAGCGGCTTCCATAATAGCATCGGCAGCAAAGGCTGGTGGTACAAAAATAATTGAAACATCTGCTGCAGTTTCTGCCACAGCTTGTGCTACACTATTAAAAACAGGACGATCTAAGTGTGTTCTTCCTCCTTTACCTGGTGTTACACCACCAACTACATTGGTGCCGTATTCAATCATTTGCTCAGCATGAAAAGTGCCTTCCGAACCCGTAATACCTTGAACTATTACTTTAGAGTTTTTATTTACTAAAACAGCCATATAATTTGCTTATTTTTAATTAAATTCTTTGGGAAACCTCAAAAAACGAGTGCAAAAATAAAGGTTTAGCCTTAGTTTGGGTTAAGAGTGTGTCTAAAATTCTTTAATTTTCTAATTATTGGCTTAAAAAAAGCACTTCAATAGCGAATGTATTTTAACATTTAATCTGCCAAAATATCTAAAATCATTTAACTTTACTGACATATCTACGAAACCAAATTTCACTTTTACACGTATCTAAATAAAAGACATACCCAATTTTTTTAAAAAACCTTCAACTAAAGCTATGAAAAAACTTTATGTACAATGTTCTTTTTATCTCGTTATGTTATTATCAGTATTTGCCACTTTAAGTGCTCAATTACCAATTTCAGGTACTAATATTGAAATTTCATCTGGTAAGTATCAAATTAAAAACTTAGCAAATAGCAAGAATTTAGCAGCTACCCAATGGGCTAATTGGGACGTTGTTGATGTTTTGCCAGGTAATTATGAAGATCAAATTTGGAATATTGAAAATTTGGGTAATGGGATTTACCAAATTTTATTAGAAAATGATATTGATGGTGAAAAATTTCTAGAGTTTATGGATGATAAACTTATAGAAGGATTAATGTTAGGCACAGATGAAGAAGCATTAGAACTTTATAAACAATGGATCATCATTTTTACAGAAGATGGTATTATTATAAAGCCTAATATTGAAGATGCTGAGCTTGTATTAGATGTTAATTTAGAAGAATTAGGTATTTCTTTAGAAAATTTTGAGGGTACAAACCTTGGTCAGTTTTGGGAATTAATTCCTATGGATACCATTACAGAAACTGATAGTTTTGATTTTGATGACGTACTTACTGAATTTCTTCCAGAAGGATTTGACTTTATGGG
>JAHDDA010000131.1:3130-5675 GCA_020629595.1 Chitinophagales bacterium | reverse complement strand
GTTTAGTAGATTTTTCACAGGCACTTTTCAATACTTACAGCCAATGTATGCAAGAAGTAGATTTTGCAAATTTTAATAGCCCCGAAGAACTACTAAGCTATTTAGATGAAACTTGTGCCGGACCAGATATGAACACCATTAATTCACCCGAAGTTGATAAATTTATTGCTTCTGTAAAGTTATTAATGCAGGGTTTTATGGAAACAGAATTGCCATTAATGCAAAATATAATGCACGATGGTGGCGAATTACCTCTAAATCAGCCATTTAACGTTGCACCTTATTTTTATGAAGGTACTGAAGCTATTCCAGAAATTTTACCTTCATTTGTTGACTGGGTTATGATTTACTTAAGAGATGCGGAAGGAAATGTAATAGATAGAAAAGCTGGAATGGTACACAGAGACGGAATGGTAACTTGCCCTGCTGGAAATACTGATTTAACATTCAATATTTCAGATGAAGGCGAATATCATTTAAGTATTCATCCTAAAGGGCATTTGGCGGTTGTTACAGATTTACCAATTAGTTCGGGCGATTTTGTTGATTTTACTGAAGAAGGTATAACAATGAACTTAAACCAAACTGTAAACATTAATGGCGAAGAAGTTTTAATTAGTGGCGATTATGATGGCAATGGTTTGGTTAATAATTTAGATTTTAACCAATGGGCGCTTAACTCAGCAGCTATTGGACAGTATTTACCTTTCGATGCAGACGGAAATATGATAATTAATAATCTTGACTTTAACCTATGGTTTAAAAATCGTCAGCAAGTTGGTGCACAACCTTTAATGCTGAATAAATTTTAAGACTAAATCCTAATTTGATTATTTTTAAACGAGCTAACGGTTGTCGATTTTGGCAGTTGTTAGCTCGTTTTTTATTATTGACAACATTCCTGTAAAACCTACCAAACAAATTTATTTGTAAAAACACCTTTATTGGTTTCAATAATAATAAGGTAAACACCTTTAGAAAGTGTTGATATATCTATTTGGGTATGTTGCTCTGTAAATGGCTTATTATTGCTTAAAAGTATTTGTCCTTTTAGGTTTACTATTTTATAGTTTTTAATCTGTAATAGCTCTTTATTTTCAATATTTAAAAAATTAGACGAAACAAAAGTTTTTAATGAGTTGTCTAAATCGTTAATAGAAATAGTAGGGTTTTCAACCGTTTCTGTTTCCCAATTGGTAGTAAAAATGCTTATTCCACCTCTTTCGTGTCCACAAATTATATCGGCAAAACCATTATTATCTAAATCGGCAACTGCTACACGTAAATTTCGTCCATAAAAATCAGACAACAAAGGTGTTTCACTTTTAGTAAACTGGCTATTAATGCCACTTGTAAAATCTGTAAATTCAAAAGTGCCTATTTCCGATGAGCCAACTAAAAATTTTGTTTCATTTTTTAACTCCACAAAAAGTGGCGAACTAAAACCACTTGTTGTTCCAATTTTACGCATATCTACTTTACCAAAAAAGTTGGTATTATCGGCTACTTGTGGGTTAGGATTAAAAAATGGAGCTTCAGTAGTTCCTGTATTTTTAAAGAAATTGATATTGCCATTTTTTTCGCCTAATACTAAATCTAACAATCCATCTTGGTCGTAATCATAAAAGTTTGGAACAGTATTTTGCCCAATTGGAAAATCAAAACTATGTATTTCTTGCCAAGCCGAATCAATTTCGGCAAATTGCATTACTTCGCCTGCTTCGGCAATATTTTCAGCATAAAATAAATTGCCTAATGCTGTTCCATACACCAAATCTTTATCATTGTCGCCATCTAAATCGGCAAAAGTGGGTGTTAAATACCATTCATTGCGTTGGCTTAGGTTTAACCAATCATAATTGGTAACTTCAAAAATAGGATTGTTTAAAGAACCTACATTTAAGCATAAAATTAAACGAGCATCTCTACCGCCGTTGCTTTCAAAAAAGCCATAGTTACCAATTACCAAATCTAACAAACCATCGGCATTTACATCAACAATAGTTGGGTGTGTACCTGTACCAAAATCAATAATATTATCATTCAAAAAATTGGTGCTTTGCAGTTCAAAATAAGGAATGTTATTAGTGCTTGTATTTTTATAATAATGAATAGGCGTTACATTTTCAGCGTTTGCCAATTGTGGACTCGCCAAAATATCTTTTTTCCCATCCATATCTACATCTATAAAAAACACATAAGGCGTGTACAAAATATCAATAGGCGTATTGTAATTAGGAAAACTTAAATGTTGGTCGGTAATATGTGCCAATTCGTTAGTTCCCGTATTTATAAGTACCTTTAAACCAAGACTTCCCACTTCAGAAAGTATTAAATCTTTAACGCCATCGCCGTTATAATCGAAAGCATTTATGGTAGAATTGCCATGAGGTAATGGGGCAATTTTTTCTTCTAACTTTTTAAGCATCTCGCCGTTAGCATCATTTACCTTTTTACCAGCAGCACATTCTCCTGCATTGGGCGAAAACACAACTGTTCCGTTTCCTTCTTCTAAAAAACCACCCCAACAAGTTTCTTCTAATTT
>JAHDDA010000131.1:1204-3030 GCA_020629595.1 Chitinophagales bacterium | reverse complement strand
TAAGCAATAATGCCATTTTCATTTGTATCAAAAGCATAGGCAAAAATATCACTTGCTCCATCGTTGTTATAATCTCTTAAAAACACCCACGATTCTAATTCTGGGAAATTGCTAACCAATGTTTCATCAAAAACCCATTGACTGCCATTCCAAGTAAAGGCTAAATGTTTTTTTGCGTTATAATCGAAAATATATAAATCTAAAACACCATCATTATTCAAATCTGCTTGTGAAAATTGTGGATTGTTTATACCACCCACTAATGGATTACTTAGTTCTATCTCATTTTCATAAAAAGGTATATTTAGCCTTTCTAAGTTTTGAGAAAAGCATTGATAATTGCTTAATATTACAAAAAATAAGGAATAGAAAATTGATAGAAAAAAATGTTTCATTTACCTTATTTTTTATTTTTTAACTGTTTTTTCAATTCTTCGATTAGTTTGTCTTTTTCACTAAGTTCTCTATCTTTTTTACTCATAGAATCTTGTAAATCAACTATTTTTTCTTCTAGTTTGTGTTTATCTCTTATGTGGCTTTCTATGGTATTTTCCACTTCTTCCTCAACTTCTATTTGTTTTAATAAGGCTTTATCACTTGCAGCTTTTCCTAAACGATCAATCATTAATTGCACCAATTCATTAGTTGCAAAATCTGTTTTTTGCAAAAGCAATAGCTTTTTATCTTTGCTAATATAGGTTTGGTTAAACACTTGAAGTACCGATTCTAATTCAGTTTCAATAGTTTCATCTAACCTTTTTATTTGAATTACATAACAATCGTGGGTAAGTTTTTCAATAAATGTTTCTTTTACATTTAGTTGTTTTTCGTTTATTAAATCAAAATACTGTCTATTTACTTTTAGTGCTGGGGTTGTTATATTTTCTAATGAAAAGCCTAAAAAATAAATAGTGATAATAGGTAAACTATTGTTTTCTCCTTCAATTACATCTTCTGTTGCGTAATTTTCGGCTAAATATTTTCTAAAACGTAGAATATCATTGGTATTCTTACTTTTTTGAAGTTCAATTAATACTTTTTTATGTTCACCATTTGGCGTTTTAATTGTTGCCTTAAAATCTAAACGTAAAATTACCAAGTCGAATTTTGTAGAACGACTCGATAAAATTTGGGGTTCAAAAGAAAGTTCAACTATTTCTTCGTTAATAATTTTAGCAATTAAACCTTTGGCAATTTCGGCATCTTCCATTAAATACCGAAACACAACATCGTATATAGGATTAGCAATTATCATATAAAACAAAAGTAAACTATTTTACCACTTTATATAAAGCAGTTTCGCCACTTTCGTTTTGTAATTGAAGTATATAAACCCCAGTCTGCAAATCATTGGTATTCAAAGTTAAAGTATTTTCTCCTTGAAAAATTTGAGTTTCCTTGTTAATTATTTGCTTACCTAAAATATCAAAAAGTGAAATTTTTAGGTTTTCTGTGTTCAAAGAAGATAATTCAATTGTTAAGTCATTTTCAAATGGAATAGGGAAAAGACTTACAGATGAAATACTTTCTATTTCACTAATATTTGTTCCTATTTCAACGGTGGTGGTAATAAAATTATAAAATCCATTTTCATCGGTATCAAAAAAAGTATAAGTGCCGTTTTCAGTAACTGTAATTGAATTTGTAGTTGCTTCATTACACCAATTTCCAGTTCCAGTATTTCCTTCAATAGTTAAGGTGTTTGTTCCATCACCATTATCTGTTACAATTATTGTTAGGTTGCTTGTACAATTAGGTGTTTCGGCTGTTTGTACAAATAAAACTGCCGTTTCTGGAAGAGTACAAGGATAATCTTCATCATTTCC
>JAHDDA010000131.1:0-1104 GCA_020629595.1 Chitinophagales bacterium | reverse complement strand
CCAGGTCCACCACCTGCATTACAATTAACTACTTCACCATAAAATGCTAAACCTACAATATATGGATATTGTGAATCGCCGTTTTCGTCCATAGTAGCATAATATGCATACGTTCCACAAGGATACTCGGGTGTAATGGCAAAACGCCCATTGTAGTAATCTAAATCTCCACTTCCTTCAATAAATTCAAAATCTTCATAAAAAGAACCCAAGGGCCACTGGTTGGCAATAGCAGGTCCAGCACTTGGTGCAGTTGAGCCATCTGGTAAAGTTGTTCTTTCTGTAATATCTCTTAAATGATAACTAGATGTCATTAATTTTATTTCGCCAGTTCCATCTGTATTGGCATAGGCATAAGGTCCATAAACTGGGTAACCATCATTGGCAAATCCAATTATTGGTGAGTGTTTTTCTGGATTTGGTGAGTACAAAGCATCAGAAGGAAAACATTCGCAAACATCGGGGTTTTGTGTGCCATTTTCTGAATAATTGAATGGAATTGGGTTTTGGTGGTGATGTAAAGAAGTCATTGCTGGGTGCGAACGATCACAACCAAAACCTTCATTTTCTACAACGGTTGCATTTCTATTCCATACACCTTGATTGTTATACGATTGCCCATCGGCTTGATTGAAAATAGGTACACCATTTACAAAATAACCTATTGCACCCAATACTGTGTGGTCATTTAATGCTGAACCGGGATTAGGAACGGGATTTCGTGGCAAAACAATACTTAAATTTTGGTTGTCAGGAAAACTTGGATTGCCATCGCCATTGTATGGACCGGACATATAATCGGGACAACCAGTTGCATTTACCCAAACATAATTTTCATCGTAATAAACAGCTTGCACATTCGCTTCAACTCCCGAATCAATAATTTCAGGTTCGCAAGTTACAGCATCATTAATATCGGTGTAATATTTCATAGTTGTTACACCATCGCTTATTTTCCAAGCCGAAATAATTGGATCTGTATTAGGGCAATTTAAACTTAGTTCTTGTGCATTAAGATTAAATAGACCAAGCGTAAAAAGTAAAATTATTAGGGTTTCCTCAGAAACTAAATCCAACTTGTTTAGCAAAGTTAATAACATTGGT
>JAHDDA010000130.1 GCA_020629595.1 Chitinophagales bacterium | reverse complement strand
TTTTAAACTATGAACAACAATACAATTATTTGGATTACAGGTGCATCTTCGGGTATTGGCGAAGCATTGGTTTATGAATTATCAAAAAACACCAATGCTAAACTGATAATTTCAGCCCGAAGAACTGAGGCTTTGGAGAAAGTAAAAAACAATGCAAGTCGTTCAAATGAAATAGAAATATTGCCTTTAGATTTAGCCCAAATGGATGAAAAAGCAAAAGGAATAGTTGAAAAAGCCATTTCGTTTTTTGGTAAAATTGACATTTTAATCAACAACGGTGGAATTAGTCAACGTTCTTTGGCAAAAGACACTTTAATTGATGTTGACAAACGTTTAATGCAAGTAAACTACATAGGAACAGTAACTTTATCAAAGACACTTTTACCACATTTTATTCAAAACAGAAAAGGGCATTTTGTGGTAACAACCAGCTTAGTTGGCATTTTTGCTTCACCTTATCGTTCAAGCTATTCTGCAAGTAAACACGCCTTACACGGTTTTTTCGATACGCTTCGTGCCGAACATCACGATGATAATATAAAAGTAACATTGGTTTGCCCTGGATTTGTACAAACCAATGTTTCAAAAAATGCCTTAACTGGCGATGGCACAAAACAAAACACAATGGACGCTGCTACCCAAAATGGAATTTCTGCTCAAAAATGTGCAAAAGGCATTGTAAGTGCCATTAAAAAACAAAAAGCCGAAGTGTATATTGGTGGAAAAGAAATTTTAGCGGTTTATTTAAAAAGATATTTTCCTGGTATTTTTCGTTGGTTAATTCGCAGGGCAAAAGTTAAGTAATTAATATCTTTTCCCTTTATTGCTTTCTTTTTTATATTTTAAATTTAGTTCTTTTTTACGTTCCTTAATCAACTCATTTACTTTAATAGTTTTTCCTTCAAAAGACTTATCTACTTCTAGTAAAAGATATTTTTTACCTTTATGAAAAAAGAAAATTTTTTGTCCAACTGCCAAATCAACGCCACTATTCGACATTGGTGATAAATTTGGATTCATAACACCAGGAATTTTTAGAAAGATGGATTTTCCTGAATTATTTCGCAATGTAAAAGGCACATCAAAACCAAAAGTATTGGCATTTAGACCAAAACCGATTCCAAGCATAATAGAAAAAGTTAATAATAAATTTTTCATTTTAAATTTGTTTGATTTTAGCTTTTAACATTAATAGCATAAAATTTGTTTTGCTCCTTTTATGTTAAAGTCTGCTATACAAAACATATTATAAAATTTTAACAAATGAACCTTAACGACTTTGAAAAGTTTGTAGATAGTAAAATTTTACAACGTGGAAAACGCTATTTCAAAGATGGAAACATCAATGAAAACAGTGAAAGAAACGAAGGAAGTTGGGTAGCTTTGGTGCAAGGTTCAGGATACTACGATTACACAATAGAAATTGATTTAGATTACGCTAATAATATTACCAATTGTTATTGCGATTGCCCCTACGATTGGGGCGACATTTGCAAACATGCTGTTGCTGTGCTTTTCGATATTAGACAAATAAAAGAAGATACAATTATTGATATTTCCAATACGAAAGTGGAAAAAGAAGCCACTAAGTATGCCAAAGAAGTTTTATTTTCTATGGATGAAAACCAACTTAGATTGTTTTTAATTGAAGCCATTGCTGAAAACCCCAATTTAAAGAATAAGCTGGTAAAAATTTATAAACAAGACAAAGGCATATTTACAAAACCTGAAATTAAAGCCCAAATCGATGAAATTTTCAAAAAAGCCCAATTCGATTATTATGGATTTGTTTCGGCTGTAAAATTGCGAAAAGTGGAAGACAAACTAAATATTCTTATACTAACTGCCAATAAATTTATAGATGCCAAAAAGTTAGACTCCGCTTTAGATATAACCGAAACACTTTTAGAAAACTGCGTGCCTCGCCATAAAAATTATACCGATAAACGTGCTTCTTTAGAACCCATAATTTTTAAAGCAATTAATATTTTTGAAAGAATTTTTAGAGAATTTTCAGAAGTTAAAATTGAAGATAGAATAAGGTTATTTATTACTCGTTCTAATAGACTTTTCGATTATAAACTTTTTTATGAAAAAATAGCCGAAATTTTACTGTATTTATCGAATAATGAAATGGAAAAAACGAAATTCGTTAGTTGGATAGAAAATTTTAGAATTTACGCCAACGCCAAGCAAGTAAACTATTTCAAAAATCAAAATGCTATTTTTAAATTTCAAATAATTAAAAAAGTTGAAGGAGCTTACAAAGCTTATGCCTATGCAAAACGTAATAAAAGCGAAATTCCGCAATTACTAAATTTTATTATTGAAGAAAATATTGAACAAAAAAATTATGATGATGCTTTATTTGATACATTTATAGGTGTTCAAAACGCTTTTGGTTCTTATAAAAAAATATTTGAAAAGCAAGAAAAAAAACTTTTAAAATTGCTTGAAAAAGAAGCTAAAATAATTACCAATGCTAGTTTAAAAGCCTTAAAAATTACTCGTCATAAACGATTTTTTGATTTATTAAAACAAAATACACCTAAAGCCGAGTGGCAAAAAACATTAGTTGAAATTTTTGAACTATTGGATAAAGCAAAAGTGGGCGTAAAAAATCTACAAACCCACATTTACATTGAAGAAAAAATGTATTACAAACTTTTTGATATAGTTGAAGAAGCAAATGACCCCAAATTAGCCCTTTTGAAATACGATAAATACCTTGTAAAATCTGATGTGGAACATACAGGCATTTTATATTCAGTTATCATTTCAGATATTATGGAAAACCCAAACCGAGAAAGTTATATAGAAATTGCTTCATTAATGAAAAGAATGAAAAAATTACAACTTCAAGAAACCATTGATATAATTCTTGAAGATTTCAAAACAAACCACAAACGCCGCAGAGCTTTATGGCAAGAATTAAAAGATGCAGAAATAATTTCTTAATACTCAATTCAAGTTATAACCAACTTTTATAATAATCTGGAATTTCAATTTCTAAAGCTGCTTTTGTTAATTGAAGCGGACGGAAAGTATCAACCATTACAGCCAATTCTTTCGTTTCCTTTTGTCCTATACTTTTTTCAACAGTTCCTGGATGTGGACCATGAGGAACTCCACCAGGATGAAGCGTCAACATTCCTTTTGTTACGTGCTTACGGCTCATAAAATCACCATCAACATAATATAACAGTTCATCGGAATCTATATTAGAATGGTTATAAGGTGCAGGTATTCCTTGCGGATGATAATCATATAAACGAGGAACAAATGAGCAAATAACATAACCACGTGCAGCAAAAGTTTGATGTACCGGTGGTGGTTGGTGAATACGACCTGTAATGGGTTCAAAATCGTGTATTGATAGTGCGTAAGGATAACAATAACCATCCCACCCTACAACATCAAACGGGTGATGTGCATAGTAATATGGATAAATCATTCCTTGTTTCTTTACCAATATTTTGAACTCTCCTTTTTCATCAAAAGACTCTAATTCCATTGGTACTTTTAAATCACGTTCACAAAATGGGGAATGCTCCATTAATTGCCCATATTTATTCATATATCGCTTTGGAAATTCAATAGGCGTAAACGACTCAACCAACAATAAACGATTAGCTTCTGTTTCAAAGTGCATTTGGTAAATAGTTCCTCTTGGAATTACAATGTAATCACCATATTCAAATGGAACATTTCCATACATCGATTTTAGTGTTCCTTTTCCTTCGTGAACAAAAATAACTTCATCGGCATCGGCATTTTTAAAAAAGTAATTGGTCATACTTTTTTTAGGAGCTGCCAAACTTATATGACAATCATTATTCACAAGAATTGCCACACGACTATCCATAAAATCATCGGTTGGTTTTACATCAAAACCTTCAAAACTTCTATGGCACAATTGTTTTTGCATAGCAATTTCGGGAGCAACCGAATAGGCATCTTCCAACTTACAAATCATAGTTGGTGGATTATGATGATACAATATTGATGCTACATCGTGAAAGCCTTCAGTAGAAAAAAGTTGCTCTGAATAAAGCGTTCCGTCTGGTTTTCGGAATTGTGTATGTCGCTTTTTGGGGAAACTTCCAAGTTTATGATAATATGCCATTGTTACTATTTTTTACAAATATAAAATAGTATTTCATTAAAAAAAGAAGATACTTAATTACAAAATTAGGGCTTTTTTAACTCAACGCACTTTTTCTTTTCCATTGTTCAACTCCAGATTTTATTACGTCCTTAATACTTTTGAAAGTTTGTTCAAAATAAGCATCTAATTCGTCAATATGTACCCATCTACAAGCTGAAATCCCTTCTTCTTTTTGTGGAACTAAATGTTGCTTAGGAGCTTTCATAAGATACCAAAAAACAGGCTTCAATATTTTATTGTCTTCCTTATCTACGTAGGTATGTAACGTAAAAGTTTGTTCTGTATCGTTTAACGATATTAATTCATCAAGTTGTAATCCCTTAATCCCTGTCTCTTCTTCTACTTCTCTAATAGCAGTATCTTTAATAGACTCTCCTGGATCCATTTTTCCTTTTGGCAAGTCCCATTTACCATTTCTAAAAATTAATAAAGCTTCATCATTTTCATTTATCACCATTCCTCCACCAGCTCGAATAATATTAAATCTGCTAAACAATCTACTTT
Organism: Chitinophagales bacterium; assembly: GCA_020629595.1. Classification (GTDB taxonomy): domain Bacteria; phylum Bacteroidota; class Bacteroidia; order Chitinophagales; family UBA2359; genus JAHDDA01. The sequence continues at coordinate 2,998 of JAHDDA010000130.1, read as the reverse complement.
CCAACTTATAACTGTACGGATGATGCACAACTATTGTCTTAAAAGAATTAGGGTTATCATCAACTAATTTAATCAATGAATGTAATTCTCTTTTCTTAGGAGACCTAAAATACAATATATCTTTTTTACTTTGCAAGAAATTAGGACTAGGTGTTAATTCATCATCACCTGCAATAAAAACTTGAGTTATACCTATATATAATTTTAACATAATTCTTTTACAGTATCTAAAAACATAATTAAATGAGTGAAATTTCAAACAAAGTGGCACAATATCTTTTGCAAATTAAAGCAGTAGAATTGAGACCACAAAATCCATTTACCTGGGTATCGGGTATTCAATCACCAATTTATTGTGATAATCGTAAAATCTTATCACACCCAAAGGTACGTAATTATGTAGTAGAAAGTTTTACAAAGTTAGTAGATAACCAGTATCCTCACATAGAAGGTGTTGCCGGAGTAGCAACTGCTGGTATTGCACACGCTGCGCTAATTGCTTGGAGGCAAAATTTACCAATGATTTATGTAAGATCAAAAGCAAAAGAACACGGAATGCAAAATCTAATTGAGGGTGTTGTTGAAAAAGGGCAGAAAGTTGTTGTAGTTGAAGATTTAATTTCTACTGGTAAAAGTACATTAGCCGCAGTAAATGCACTAAGAGAAAAAGAAATTGATGTATTAGGTGCAGTAGCTATCTTTACGTATAGCTTTGAAGAAACAGCTAAACGTTTTGAAGATGCCGATTGCCCTTTTCAAACCTTGAGTAATTACGATATATTAGTAAATGAAGCATTAAAACACAATTATATTTCTGAAACCGATTTTGAAACAATTAAAGAATGGCGAATAAATCCAAAAAAATGGAAAGTTTAAGAATTTCTGATATAATTAATTTTTTAGAAACTATAGCACCACCAGCTTTACAAGAAAGTTATGACAACTCAGGCTTAATAGTTGGCAATAAAAATGAAATTTGTACGGGTGTTTTAGTTTGCTTAGATAGTATAGAAGCTATAATTGATGAAGCAATTTCCAGAAATGTAAATTTAGTAATTGCCCACCACCCTATTGTTTTTTCAGGTTTAAAAAAATTTAATGGCAAAAATTATATCGAAAAAACAGTTATGAAAGCCATTAAAAATGATATTGCCATTTATGCAATTCATACCAATTTAGACAATGTTTTACATAAGGGAGTTAATGAAAAAATTTCTCAAAAAATAGGCTTAGAACAAAATTCGCTTCAAATTTTAGCCCCTAAGAAAAATACACTTCAAAAATTGGTAACTTTTTGTCCTACAAAAAATCACGAAAAAGTTTTACAAGCACTATTTAATGCGGGTGCGGGTGCTGTTGGCAATTATGACCAATGCAGTTTTAATTTGGTAGGTTTAGGAACTTTTAGAGGAAATGAAAACTCTAAACCTTACATTGGTAAAAAAGGTAAACTAAGTACCGAACCTGAAACGAGAATTGAGGTTTTAGTACCAACACATTTAAGCCAAAAAGTTGTTAAAGCACTAAAAAAAGCACATCCTTACGAAGAGGTGGCTTACTATTTAAACAATATTGAAAACACACATCAAGAAATTGGTACTGGAATGATAGGTGAATTAAAAAATGCTAAAGATGAAATGAATTTTCTGTTTCATTTAAAGGATGCAATGAAACTAAAAACCATAAAACACACTTCGCTTAGAAAGAAAAATATAAAGCGAGTAGCAGTATGTGGAGGCTCGGGTTCTTTCTTGTTAAATAATGCCATTAAAGCAGGAGCAGATATATTTATTACTGCCGATTATAAATATCATCAGTTTTTTGACGCAAATAACCAAATAATTATAGCAGATATTGGGCATTATGAAAGCGAACAGTACACAATTCAGCTAATAAGTGAGCTAGTAAGTGAAAAATTCCCTAATTTTGCAGTTCTAATTTCGGAAATTAATACCAATCCAGTAAATTACCTTTAATATATGGGAAGAAAAGCAAAAGAGCTTACTACTGAAGAAAAGCTAAAAAATTTGTATGACTTACAGCAAGTTCATAATAAAATAGATGAAATAAATATTTTAAGAGGCGAATTACCTATGGAGGTAAAAGACCTAGAAGATGAAATTGCTGGACTTACTAAGCGTATAGAAAACCTTGGTAATGAAATGTCGGATATTGAATCAACTATTTCTGGTAATAACAATGCTAAAGAAGATGCACAGGCTTTAATAGAAAAATACACAAGGCAACAAAACGAAGTTAAGAACAATCGTGAATACGATGCTTTGACCAAAGAAATTGAATTACAAAATTTGAATATTCAACTTTTTGATAAAAAAAATAAAGATGCTGTTGGAGCTATAGAATCTAAAAAAGCATATTTATCAGAATCTGAAACCCTTTTAGAAACTCGTAAGAAAGACTTAGAGCTAAAAAAAGAAGAGCTTGATAAAATTATGGCTGATACTGCCATTGAAGAAGAAAAGCTACTTAAAAAAGTTGAACGCAAAGAAAAAGTAATACAAGAAAGATTACTAAACGCTTACAATAGAATTAGAAAAACTTACCGAAATGGATTAGCCGTAGTAAGTATAGAAAGAGAGGCTTGTGGTGGTTGTTTTGCAAAAATTCCACCTCAACGACAATTAGAAATTCGTCAGCGTAAAAGAATCATTTTATGCGAACATTGTGGACGTGTTGTTGTTGATTTTGACAAGTAGCTTGTAATATAAATTCAAGTATTCTATAAGTACAAGCTATCTATATTGTTTTTTACAACTTGATAGCTTGTATTTTATTTTTAAAAATAATTCAATCACTTATAATCATTAATTTTTATGAGTGTACCTTCAGCACCTCAAGTAGATTTTGAGAACACTGCCATTGCTTTCGCTTGGAAAAATAACGAGCAGTTAGGAAATTCCTACAATCTTTTTAGGCTAATAAACAATAGAACATTAGTTAAATTTGGTACTAAAATGACTGCTTGGGCAATCAATGC
>JAHDDA010000129.1 GCA_020629595.1 Chitinophagales bacterium | reverse complement strand
ATTGATTAGTACATATTACAACGCCCAATAATCCAATTCTTTAAATTGTTTATTTAGATAAATACTTTTAATATCAATAATTCCTCCAGCATTAGAACAAATTGATTTAAAAAAATCTTCGGTTAAAGCTACGTATTCTGAATGTTGGACGGCAACAACTACACAATCATAATCATCGTCTAAATCTTTTGTTAGTTGAATATCGTAACTTTCTTGTACCTCTTCTGGCACAGCATAAGGGTCGTGAACATGAACATCTAAAGAAAAAGATTCTAACTCACGAACCAAGTCAATTACCTTTGAATTGCGAATGTCTGAAACGTTTTCTTTAAAAGTCATACCCATAACTAAAACCTTAGCTTTACTTACATTTTTACCATTTCTAATAACCATTTGAATGGCTTTTTTGGCAACATAAGAACTAATATCATCGTTTATTCTTCTTCCACTTAAAATAACCTCTGGTTTATAACCCAATTCGGTAGATTTATAGGTTAAATAGTATGGATCAACGCCAATGCAATGTCCACCTACTAAACCTGGGAAAAATTTCATAAAATTCCACTTTGTACCTGCTGCTTCCACAACATCAAGTGTATTTATGCCCATTCTATCAAAAATTAAAGCTAGCTCATTCATTAAAGCAATATTCAAATCACGTTGTGTGTTTTCAATTACTTTGGCGGCTTCGGCAACTTTAATGCTTTTTGCTTTAAAAACTCCAGCATCAATTACCAATTCATATACCTTTGAAACTTCTTCGAGGGCAAGCTCATCGCAACCCGAAACAACTTTTATAACATTGGTTAAGGTATGCACTCTATCGCCTGGGTTTATACGTTCTGGTGAATAGCCAACTTTAAAATCACGCCCCATTTTTAAACCCGATTCTCTTTCTAAAATTGGCACACAATCATCTTCGGTACAACCAGGATAAACCGTACTTTCGTAAACCACATAATCGCCAGGCTTTAGTAATTTTCCTACTGTTTCCGACGCTTTAATTAATGGCGTAAGGTTGGGAACTTTAAAACGGTTTACTGGCGTTGGTACAGCAATTACAAAAAACTTTGCTTCGGCTAAATCTTCGCTATTTGCTGTAAAATGAATATCTTTTTGTTCAAATTCGGCGGCTTCAAGTTCATTACTTGGGTCAATTCCTTCACGCATCATTTCAACGCGTTTTTCGTTTATATCGAAACCAATAACCGATGTATTTTTGGCAAATTCTAAGGCAATTGGTAAACCAACGTAGCCTAATCCTATGACGGCTAACTTGGTTTTCTTAGCGGTTAACTGTTCGGTTATATGAAAATTGATAGCGATTTCTGAACTTGTTGTTTGCATTTAACGTATTTACATTTCAGAAGCCATTAATGTGGGGCAGGCACTTAATGTTCTTTCTGTATTTGTTGCTTTTAAAGTTTAATTCTAAAAAGCGAGAGCAAATATAAGATAGTTAGACTGCTGACCTTTGAAAAATTAGATTAATTCAATGAAAAAGTTTGAATGAATAAACAAATTTTATAATTAAGTAAAACTTTATGCTTTTTTTTAAGTCGAAAATTATAGTTGTAAAGTCAAAAGTATATTTTAAGCCAAATTCATAAAACTCAAATTATATAAGATGAACAAGTTTTCAATTTTTTTAATGGCACTTTGCCTAATTATTTTAACAAGTTGTGCTTCGCAACGAAGAGCCGAAAGGTTAATGGGACATAATAACACCTTAACACAAACAATGCAAAATGCCGAGTTGTCACCTGAGCAAAAATTAGATATTTTAGCTGGTAGCCTTGCCGATGTAATGAATGAAGGCGTTAATATTTTGAATGTGAAAAAAGGTGGTAAATACGTTAAAGAATATTTTGACCAAAACGATGGAAACATTATGGCAATTATGAGTGAAGTTGCCGAGTGGCAGCAAGGGTTAAGTCAAGCAGAACGCACCACACTTGGGTTGCGAATGTTAACCAAACCTTACACAAAAGATATGGTGTTGCTTATTCCTAAATTTATAGCAAAATACAAGGCGTATAGCACCGCTATAAGAGCTACCCGAAGGGTTAAAGATGGCTTACTAAAAATGGGTGGTGGTTTACTAGATGGTTTAGGAAATGGTAATTTTCAGATAGGAAATTGATTTTTTGAGATTTCAAGAGTCAGAGAATAAAAATTTCTGACTCTTGAAATTAACTCGCCCTTCTATTAGGGCTTTCACCTTTTACATCTTCTTTACCATTCATATTTTGAATAGGTGTTTCTGTATCATCAGTTTTCGATGGTTTAGAAACTTTTATACGTACTTTTTCTACCACATTGCCATTTGTAGATATTACTTTGTAAGTATAATTCCCTATTCTTAGTAAATCGTTTTTTTGAAGAAAAGATTGTTTCTGCTCCAATAACATTCCAGCCAAAGTATCTGAATCGCCTCTAAACTCATCAAATTCGGTGTGGTTTATATCTAAAATTTTACTTAGGTCTAAAAGTGAAATTAAGCCTTCTACTGTCCAAGTGTTATGCCCTATTTTTTTAGCATTTACTGGGTCAATTTCTTCATTTTCATCGGCAATTTCGCCCACTACTTCTTCCAAAACGTCTTCTAAAGTTACAATACCCGAAGCTCCACCATATTCATCGGCAACTACGGCTATGTGTTTTCGGTGGGTTTTAAATAAGTCTAAAAGTTTGTCTAATTTGGTATTTTCGTAAACAAAAAATGGTTTTCGTATTAGTTTTTGCCATTCGCCTTGTGGCTGGTTTTCAAGGTTGTATTGTAGTAAATCTTTAACGTAAATAAAACCTACAACATCATCTAAATCTTCTTCGCAAATAGGAATACGAGAATGTTCGCCATTGATAACTTGTGTGTACAATTCTTCAAAGCTTGCAGCACTTTTTGCATACACAACTTTGGTTCGGTTGGTCATTATTTCGCTAGTTTCTATATTCGGAAAATCAACAACTCTTTTTAGTATTTCTCTTTCGTTTTCGTGTGTGTGGTCTAGCATTTCGAGTGCTTGGTCAATATCGTTGCTTGAAAGTTTGCTTAGTTTTTTATTGAATAAATTTTCTATTTGCGTGCTCGAACCAACCAAAATACTAATTAATGGCGAAAATAATGATTGAAAAAAGCTAAGTGGCAACGCCATAAAACGAGCCATTTTTATATTAAACTGCCTTGCATATACTTTAGGAATTATTTCGCCAAAAAGTACCAAAATAAAAGTTATTACACCCACTTCAATAACAAAGTGCATTACTGGCGAAAAACCAGCTAATAAATTGTGGGTTAATAAATGCAGGCTTAAAATTATAGCAATATTGAAAAGGTTATTAACTATAAGTATGCAGGCTAATAATTTTTGTGGGTTATTGAGTAAACGAACAATTCTAAATGCAGAGGGGGAACGTTCTTTGTCTAAGTCATCGGTTTGTTGGCGGTCTAGCGAAAAGTAGGCTACTTCTGAACCCGACATTAAAGCCGAGCCAATAATTAGGAAAGCAATAAAAATACACAACAATCCATAATCTGAAAAAGACCAAGTATTTGCCGAAATAGCAGCTAAAATTAAGGGAGATAAGCTCAACTTATACTGTGAATAGTTACCTGTTTCGGAAGGAGGTTCTTCTCCAATTGTTTCAATTTTTTCCAATTGCTTTAGTTTCGTTAACAATAATGCTAATAATGAGCTTACACTTTCTTCTTATTAAAGATAAGTATTTTTAGATAAAATGCTGTTGATTTACTACGAAAATTTTGCCAAATATTTATTTGTTAATAGTCCACAGACCATAGTCCACCAATGATATTACTGTGGACTGTGGTCTGTTAACTGTTGACTTTTGCGTTTTTAGAACGGTAAATCGTCTTCTGGCATATCTGTATTAATAGGTTGTGGTGGTGGTGGCGTTTGTTGTTGCATTGGCTGTTGCTGAATAGGTTGTTGTTGAACAGGCTGTTGGTAGCTTTGTTGTTGGTAACCCATATTTCCTCCGCCTTGCTGGTTGTCTTCACGTCCTCCAAGCATTTGAATATTGTCAGCCATTATTTCGGTAGTATAACGTTTTTGCCCGTTTTGATCATCCCAAGAACGAGTAGTAATTCTACCTTCAATATAAACTTGTTTGCCTTTGTGTAAATAATTCTGAGCAACTGTTGTTAGACCTGGTCGCATTACAACAATATTGTGCCATTCGGTTCTTTCTCGTCGTTCTCCTGTATTTCTGTCTTTCCAACGTTCAGAGGTAGCCACAGAAAATGATACTTTTTGTGTTCCACTTTCAAAGGTGTGTGTTTCGGGGTCTTTTCCTAACCTACCAATTAGTAATACTTTGTTTAAACTCATAATTTTTGATTGAATAAGGTAAATAAATTTATAAATTTCTTATACTAAAATATATCAGAATTGTCAATAAACTGCTTTAATGATTTTGGAAATGCCAATTGTTTAATGGCTTCTTTTTTTATAAAGTTAAAGTTTTTATTGTTTACAAGTTCATTTATTTTAATGTATGCAAATTTACTTATAATTTTTTGATGTGTTAATAATTGTTTATAACTCGCCACTATTTCTAATTGCTCTGTATTAATCTGAAGTATTTCTTTTGCTTTTGCTCTTATTTCTTTAAGCGTTATTTCTTTTTCAGTTTCGAGTAAAATAAACTCGTATAAATTTAACCAAATGTCTTTACCTAAACGCTTGTTTACAGCAATTTCGTTTTCAGAATTTTCAAGAATTATGTAATTAAAGTATCTGGTTTTCTTTTTCTTTTTTTTACTTTTTATAGGAAGTTTGTCAGTGTTTCCTGTTTGAAAAGCTACACAATTTGCCTGCATATTACAAAACAAACAAAGTGGTTTTGCGGGTGTGCAATGCCTTGCTCCAAAATCCATAATGGCTTGGTTGTAAATGGCTGGTTTTTTTTTATCAATGAGTTCTTGTGCTAAAATGGTAAATTGTTTTTTGCCTTCGGTAGAATCTATGGGTGTTTCAATTCCAAAAAAACGACTTAAAACTCTATAAACATTACCATCAACAACAGCGTAAGGTAAATTATAAGCAAAAGAGGCTATGGCGGCAGCTGTATAATCGCCAACACCTTTTAGTTTTTTTATTTCTTCGTAGGTTTCTGGGAAATTTCCATTTAATTCGTCAGCAACATATTTTGCGGCGGCGTGTAGGTTTCTTGCCCTTGAATAATAACCAAGACCTTCCCACATTTTCATTATTTCATCTTCTGGTGCATTTGCCAAATCGCTTATTGTGGGGTATTTTTCGGTAAATTTTAGATAATACGGCAAACCTTGTTCTACTCGGGTTTGCTGTAAAATTATTTCTGATAACCAAATAAAATATGGGTTTTTAATTCCTTTCCAGGGTAATGGTCTGTGATTTTGGGTTTCATTCCACTGTAAAAGTTGGTGGGTAAATAAGGCTTTATTGTCTGAAAACATATTTTTTAGACATTTTTGAGCTGTAAATTGTTTTGTACGAAGTTATAATATTATTCTTTGTCTTTTGTAGCTCTATTGGGTGGATTTAGGATAAAGTAAAAAATAGTTCCTCCATTTTCGTTTTCTTCAATCCAGATTTTTCCGTTGTGTAGTTTAACAATTTTTGAACAGGTAGATAAACCCAAACCTGTGCCATCAAACTCTTTTGGATTATTTAATCTTTCGAATGAGTTAAAAATCTTTTCTTTGTTTTCTTTAGAAATACCAATACCATTATCGGCAACATAAAATATGGTTTCATCATCACGAACTACGCTACCTACAGAAATTTGAGGTTTTATATCTTTTTGTGTAAATTTTATAGCGTTTGAAATTAGGTTTTGAAATAGTAGCTGAATTAACTCTACATTTCCAGTAATGATGGGCAGTTTTTCTATTTCTACCCTAGCTTTTTTGCTGTTTATTTGATAGTTTAAACTTAGTAAAACATTTTTAATTATCTGATTTAAGTTTACGTTTTCAATTGTAACATCGGTAAATCCTACCTTGGTATTTTGTAAAATATTACCTATCATATTTTCCATTCTTTCGGTAGAAATAGAAATAAAGCTCATATATTCTTTAGCGTTTTCGCTAAAGTTAGTGGCTTCTTTTTTCTTTAACAAATTTACAAATCCGTTAATGGTACGAAGTGGCTCTTTTAGGTCGTGGGCAACTGTACGACTAAACTGTTGAAGGCTTTCGTTTACTGCTCTTAAATGTTGTGATTTTTCCTCTAATTCCTTTTTTTGTTCTTCTGTAATCTTTTTTAGTTGTAAAATTTCAGCTTTGTCTTTTTCTGCTCTTTCTCTTTCAGCCATTTCCTTGTCTAGAAGTTCTTTACCTTGGTCCATTTCAGAATAAAGCATATCTAGATATTGTGATTGGCGTTTGAAATACATTTTTCTAGCTATATGATAATCTTTATCATTTAGTTCTTTAAATTTTTTATAAGCTTCAATTGCTTTTTCTTTTTGATTTAAGCCTATGTAGGCTTCTACAAGGTAATCGGCAAATGAAACTTTAATGTGCTGTTCAATATTGGCTTTACCCTCAGAAGGTAAAATTATACTTAGAACTTCTTGGTAATTCTTAGTTCGTAAAGCATAAAGCGCTTTTACTCTATTAAAGTCTATTAAGATACTATCTTTTGCTGTAAAAGAGTTCGACTCAAGCATATTCTCTAACCTATTTATTAAATTAGGAACCTGGTGAAACTGTTCTTCATAAAACAAGCAGTTGTATGCTTGATTACATAAAACTATAGGTATTAAAGTTAAGTGATTTTCTTTTACAGCCCAAACAACAGCTTTGTCGGCATACTCATAAGCCTCTTTGAAACGTCCAATTTCTCCCAAACAACTTGAAAGACCGTTGTATATTGCACTTCTTCCTTTGAAAGAGGGAAGTTCGTTAGCATACCTCAGAGCCTTGTTATAAACTTCTTCAGCTTTTTCATATTGCTTTTCATAATAGTATAGGTTACCAAGGTTAACCAAAGAATTGCATACCAATCTTGGATTATTCAATTTTTTGGCTAGCTCACTTGCCTTCTTATTAAAAACGATAGCGATATCGAATTGCTCAATTCTTTTGTAACACAAGCCTCTAAGCGTATAAAATTTTTGTTTTAGTTCTAAGTAGTCTTCATTTAATGAATTTTTTTTGGAGTAGTTATTAAAATCGTATTCAATTTGAGCAGCTAAGCTGTTTGATTCAGCATAGTTTTCTTGACAAAAAGAAATATAAGCTTTACCTAAAATTACAGCAATCTTACCCAAATCATCATTAGATAATTCTACACTTTTTTTATAATCGAAAGCTAGCTGTTGTGCTTCTGAAACTGCTTGACTTGAAGCAAGGCTATATACTTTCTTTAAGAATGAAGAATAAGAAATATGTACGGATTCTTCTCCCACCAAATTTCTGAATTACTTTATTAAATAATTGAATAAAAAGAGTAACGCTAAAACAAATTTAAAGCAAATTAATTTTTAAAACGCGTATTTATTACTCTGAAATAGAGCAATTTATATTCAATGTCGCTAAGAATACGCACTTTAAATATTTTCTAAACATTTAAAGTGCGTATTCTTATTAAGGTTTAGTAAGCATTATTTAATAATTCTTCCACACCTAACTTAGCTTTGTTATTTGCCCAATAATTAAAGTCTAAGTTGTTCACTATGCCATTACCATCAGCAT
>JAHDDA010000128.1 GCA_020629595.1 Chitinophagales bacterium | reverse complement strand
AAGAAAAACTCATTGCAAATGAAGGCGGTGTAGGTCGTTATCCCAATACAAGAGTTATTCATATTGATATTAGAGGACATATAGCAAGATGGGATACTTATTAAAAGTAAAAGAAATTCCCTATTAAAATAAAGTATCCATTTTTAAAAACTAAAATTTAAGAAATGAGCAATAAACCAACTTTGGGAATTACCCATATTTCTCAAATTCCAATGAGAGAATATCCCTCCCACAAATCACAAATGGTCAATCAATTAATTTTTGGAGAAAGCTATGAAGTTTTAGAGTTTGTAAACGAAGAATGGATTTTTGTAAAATGTATATTTGATGGCTATGAAGGTTACATAGCTAAAAATCAATTTTTTTTGTGCGAATTTTACATTTCAAATAACTTTGTAGTTAAAAGCAAAATAATTGATATAAGTTTTATATTTAAAACATCAATTGGAATGGGTTGTGAATTGCCAAATTTTAACAATGGGAACTTTAAATTAAATAATACTGTTGGATGCTTAGTATTTAATGAAAAAAACGTTGATAATAATGATTCTGAAAATAAAAATTTAATATTAGAACGCACAAAACAATGGTTAAATGTTCCGTATTTGTGGGGTGGACGAACTATTTTTGGCGTAGATTGCTCAGGCTTTACACAAATTATTTATAAAACTTTGAATGTAAAACTTCCACGTGATGCCTATCAACAAGCTACAATTGGAGAAGATGTGTATTTTGTGGAACAAGCAAAGTGTGGAGATTTAGCTTTTTTTGATAATGAAGATGGAAAAATTATTCACGTTGGAATTATTTTAGAGGATAAAAAAATAATTCACGCAAGTGGAATGGTAAAAATTGATATACTAGACCACAAAGGTATATATTGTAAAACATTAAAAAAATATACCCATAAATTAAGATTAATAAAACGCATATTAGAGTAGAAAAAGTACACTAATATAAATAATGATAAATATAAAATGCCAAGAAAAAAAATTACAAACGACAAACCAATAGACGAAAAAATACTTGAAATTTTAAAAAATCTTGCTCCTGAGGGGTTAACATATAAAAAAATTCACAAGCAGTGTGATACACGCTTATTTACGAAAACAGAAATTGTTAAAGTTGTAAATGAGCTTGTAGGCGATGGCTTAATAAGACACGAAAAGGGAAATCAATTTTTTTACATAGATCAAAATAAGAAAAAGAAAGAACGAAAGACAATAAAAAAAGCCAAAAATCAGAATACCTTAGTTGGTAGGGTAGATTTAACTTCAAAAGGTTCTGCTTATATTTTAGTTGATGAGCTAAATGATGATATTTATGTTCCTCATACAAAGATCAACAGAGCTTTCCATGGCGACAAAGTCAGAGTTAAACTTTCTAACAATAGGCACAAGAAAAAAATTGAAGGAGAAATTATTGAAATTATAGAAAGAAGACAAACAAAATTTGTTGGCATTCTTGAAATTAATTCTCAATTTGCCTTTTTTATGCCCGACAGTAGAAAAATGAGAAATACCCATTTTTATGTTCATTTACAAGATATTGGCAAAGCCAAAAATGGCGATAAAGTAGTAGTTGAGTTTGACTCTTGGGGTAAAGGTAAAAAATCGCCTTACGGAAAGGTAGTAGAAGTTATTGGAAAACCAGGAGAAAATGAAACGGAAATTATATCTATATTAGCTGAAAAAGGTTTTAATATTTCCTTTCCAAGAGAAGTGGAATTTTTTGTAGAAAATATTCCTTTTGAGTTAGATGAAAATGAAATTGCGAAGCGTATTGATTTTAGAGATATAACTACCTTTACCATTGATCCAATTGATGCTAAAGATTTTGACGATGCCCTTTCCATTCAAAAATTAGAAAACGGAAATTACGAAATTGGTGTTCACATTGCAGATGTAACACATTATTGTAAACCTGAAACACCTTTAGATGATGAGGCTTTTATGCGTGCAACCTCGGTTTATTTAGTTGATAGAGTTTCGCCAATGTTGCCCGAAAAACTATCAAATGGGGTTTGTTCTTTAAGACCAAATGAAGACAAATATTGTTTTTCAGCAATTTTTGAAATAGACGAGGAAGCAACTATTTTCAAAAAGTCTTTTTCAAGAACGGTTATTCATTCAAATAGAAGATTTCATTACCAAGAAGCACAAGAAATTATTGATTCTGGAAAAGGAGATTTAGCTGATGAACTAATTTTAATGAATAAGATTTCAAAAAAATTAAGAGCCAAAAGAATAGCCAAAAATTCAATAAAATTTGGTAGTACAGAAGTTCGTTTTAAGCTAGATGAAAATGGAAAGCCACTTGAAGTCTATGAAAAGCCAAAGTTCGACACCAATGAAATGATTGAAGATTATATGTTATTGGCAAATCAAGCAGTTGCAGAATTTTTCACAAATTATTCCAAAAAAATTACCGTTCCAGCAGTTTACAGAATACATGCTGTTCCTAATGAAGATAAAATTGCAGAATTTTCAGCAGTTGCCGCAAAATTTGGTCATAAAGGAAATTACACTACACCAGAAAATGTAGCAAAATCGATTAATAAAACTTTAGAAAATTGTAAAGGAAAGCCAGAGCAAAATATGATTGAAGTTTTAGCAGTAAGATCAATGTCAAAGGCAATTTATTCTACTGAAAATATCGGGCATTACGGATTAGCTTTTGAAGATTATACGCATTTTACTTCGCCAATTCGCCGATATCCAGATGTAATGGTTCACAGAATTTTACAAGATTTGCTAGATAAAAAGCCAAAATTTGACGCTAAAAGTTTAGAAGAAAAATGTAAATATTGTTCAGAACAAGAAAAATTAGCTGCTGAAGCAGAAAGAGATTCTGTTAAATTAAAACAAGTAGAATACTTAGCTGAAAGGTTAGGAGAGGAGTTTGATGGAGTAATATCTGGAGTAATTGAAAGAGGCATTTTTGTTGAACTAAAAGACAATAAATGTGAGGGCTTTATTCGTAGAGAATGGCTTGGAGCAGATAACTTTATGTTTAATGAAGATATGTATGAATTTTTAGGTTACCACTCGAAAAAGCGTTTTAGACTTGGAGATGAATTGAAAATAATAGTTGCCAATACAAACATTGAAAACAGAACAATAGATTTTGATTTAGTTAGTAAAGATTAAAAATTAGGAGTGCAATCCGCACTCCGTTTTAACTTTCCCTTTCCATCTTCCGCTTCTACCTTCGCCTTTAACGGTACAATGTGTACAACTCACAGAACCATAACCTTTTGGTAAAAGTGGATGTTTCGGCAATCTAAATTTTTCAATGTATTTATTCCAGTCAGCACTTGAAACATCAATTAAAGGATTGAATTTTAAGTGGTTTCCAGATATTTCAAACACATTAAGTTTTGTTCTGAAATGGTTTTGGTATGCCATTCTTCCAGAAATCCAATATTTATAATTTACTTTTACAGCATCTAAAGTAATTACTTTATTAACCATACAGCAAAGTCCAGCTTCTTTTTCCCAACTTTTACTTTCTCGTGTAAGTTTATTGTGTGTTGGGTCTGGTAGAACATCTTCTACTTCTAAGTTAAATGAATTAGTTAAGTTTTCTTTGTAGGCAATTGTTTCTTCAAAGTGGAAAGTTGTATCTATAAAATAGATTTTCTGTTTTTTATTCACTTCTGAAATTAAATGTAACAGCATTACAGCCGTTGTTCCAAACGAAGAAGTAACCAAAGTTTCTTTAGTAGAAAAATCTTGATAAAATTTAGTTATCCTTTGCGACGGCGAAAGAATAACATAACTTTCGTTTAGCTTTTCTAAATTTATATTTTGTAAATGTGTATTACTCATTTATTGAAAAGTAATTTATTTTAAAAGACTGGAAGTCAGCTTATTAAGTTCGGTAACTTTATGCTCAAAGTCTCCTTTTAATCTGTTTCTAAACTCGTGAAGATTTTGTAGTAAATCGTTAGTATTGTCTGGTAAAATTTCTTCTAACAACTGACGAAAACGCTTGGCAAATGTTGGCGATTTTCCATTTGTTGAAATAGCAACTTTCAAGTCTCCACGAGTAACAATTGAACCTAAATAGAAGTCGCACAAGTCTGGTGTATCTGCAACATTAATTAAAACTTTACGCTTTTTTGCTTCTTGCCAAACACTATGATTTAGTTCTTCAAAACAGGTTGCAGCAATGGCTAAATCCTTATCTGCTAAATCGGAAGGTTCAAACTTTTTCTTCACGTAAGTCAAATTATCATACTTTTCAAGGTATGAATAAACTTCCTCTTTAACTTCAGGTGCTACAATTTTTACTTTAGCCTCGGGACTACTTTTAAGTAAAAACCTAAGTTTTTCTCCACCAACTTCTCCAGCTCCAACCATTAAGATTTCTAGTTTTTCGAGCTTTAAGAATATTGGATATAAATTATTTCTTGAGTTCATTTTTTAGTTTTAGGTAAAAGAAATAGTCGTGTTCTTTAATAAAGAACTTCTTTATTTTTATAAGTTTATCGCATCTTCAAAAAGACTTTAGATGATAGATATTAGACTACCAAAGAATAATTACTTACTCAAATAACATTGAAATTTTCTAACGTCTATCGTCTAATTTCTAATGTCTTTTTTTGTGCAAATAATTCTTGATTTTTATAATCTTTATGCAACTCAACCACATCTCCAATCACAATTATTCCCGGACAACCAATGTTATTTTCTTTCACTTTTGCTTCAATATTATGAATATGTCCGACTACGTAATTCTCATTTTCTCGTGAGCCATTTTGAATAACCATAACTGCGGTATTCGCTTTTCCGTTTTGCTTGAAAAGTTCTACAATTTTTGGCAACTTACGAATGCCCATCAGTAACACAACCGTTGCGGTTGATTGAGCTGCCAAAGCCACATCATTTGATAAAGCACCCGCTGAAGTTGTGGCAGTAATTACCCAAAAACTTTCGCTAATTCCTCGTCGAGTAACGGGTACTTTTTGCAATTCTGGAACTGCAATTGAGCTTGAAATTCCTGGTACAACTTCTACTTTAATATCGAAAGCAGAAAGGTATTCCATTTCTTCGTGTCCACGACCAAAAACAAAAGGGTCTCCACCTTTTAAGCGTACAACATTACCTGTATTCAATGCGTGAAAAACCAGTAAATAATTAATTTCATCTTGTGTGTAATGGTGCTTATTGGCACGTTTGCCAACATATATTTTCTCAGCATTTGCTGGAGCAAAATCCAGCAATTCTTCATTAGCCAAAGCATCGTATAAAACTACTTTTGCTTGTTGTAATGCCTTTATTCCTCGCAGGGTAATTAAATCAGTTGCTCCCGGTCCTGCACCTACTAAACTTACTTTTTTCATTTTTAAAATTTTAGGAGTTTACGCTTTGTAGTATTCACTAATTACAGACTTATCGTCTAAATCGGCACTTCTGAACATAAGTACATTTTTAACAAATACTTCGGCTTGTTTGAAGTATTCGTGTGCAAAATTTTCGCTTGGTTCGTGCTTATTAATTTGTAACACTAAGTCAGAAAAATTATCAGCTTCGATTTCAAAATTTTCTTTTTCAACCAAATTCGTTTGAAAATCATTGATTATACCTTTATGTGTATTACATCGAACATCTTTTGACAATAAAAGAGCTTTTGCCCCAATAACAAAACCTGCATAAGAATGATAAATGGAATCGGCAAACAAACCAGCTTCGATAGCTTCGTTAGCTAAAGAAATTTTCTCTTTACTTTCATCAATTATTGCCGAAACCATATCGTAAGAAACCCCTGCACATTCGCCAACACCAATTTCCTGCTTGTAATCTTGGTTTTGTCCCCAATCGTAAAATTCTTCTTGTAAAACCTTATCTTTTTGAGCCAATGGCTTCAATAAATCATAGAAATAGGCTTTCCCTTGCTCTCTGTAATATTCATTGAAAAGTTGTTCTTCAGTTGCATTTTCAAAGTAATTATTCAACAAAGCTCTTAAAGCATTTGGAATACGTTTGGTTGGTAATTTTATCACTTTTTCGCCAATAAAACCTTCTCCAGTTGGAGCAATTCCACCACCTAAAATAATTTGCATTGCAGGAATAACTAAGCCATTTATTTTTATAGAACTTCCATGCAAGCCAATTTGCGAAGCCATGTGTTGCCCACAAGCATTCATACAACCAGAAATTTTAATTTGAATATTTTCTTCGTGTAATAACTGTGCGTATTCCGTGTAAATTACTTTTTCCAATTCGTTGGCTAAACCTGTGCTGTTGGTTACGCCCAAATTGCAAGTATCTGTTCCCGGACAAGCAGTAATGTCTGCTGTTGAATTGAAGCCAGCATCGGAAAGATCAAGAGCTTTTAAAGCATTGTACAAATAGGGTAAAGTTGCTTCGGTAACGCCACGTAATAAAAAACCTTGATTAATGGTAATTCTAATATCATCGCTTGCTAAATCTTTTACCACTTTGGCAAATGGAATGGCTTTTTCGCCATGAATATCGCCTAATCGAACCTTTACATAAACACCGAAATATCCTTTTTGTTTTTGCTCAAAAGTATTGGTATCTTTCCAGATTTCGTAGTTTGAAATATCCGTTATATTATCAGAATACGAACTTAAATTTGGATTCTCATTTCCTGCAAATGCTTCGATTATGTTTGTGTCAATATCAACTTTTTTATTTTTAATGGCTTTCCATTCCTCTTGAACTAAATCCATAAAACCTTGTAAACCTAGTTGTTTTACCAAGAATTTCATTCGAGCTTTTTGGCGTTTTGCTCTTTCTCCGTAGCGGTCAAATACTCGCAACGATGCTTCAATAAATGGAATTAATTGATTTTCGGGTAAAAACTCATAAGCAGTTTGTGCAACCATTGAAACAGCTCCTAAACCACCAGCAACTACGGTTTTAAAACCTTTTTCTCCTTGCTCATTAATTCGAGGAATAAAACCAAAGTCGTTGAAATAGCCAAAAGCCGAATCTTTATCATTTGAAGAAAAGGCAATTTTAATTTTACGTCCCATTTCTTGGCAAATTGGGTTTCGTAAAAAGTATTTGAAAACTGCTTGAACATAAGGCGAAACATCGAATAATTCAACAGGGTCAATTCCTGCTTTTGGCGAACCTGTAATATTACGAACGGTATTTCCACAAGCCTCACGAGCGGTAACATTTGCTTCTTCTAACTCTTGCCAAATTGCTGGTCCATCATCCAATTTTACGTAGTGCATTTGGATATTTTGGCGAGTTGTTAAGTGTAAATTTCCAGGTGTATATTTTTGCGAAACTTCTGCCAAACGTATTAGTTGAGCTGATGTTAATTTTCCATAAGGAATTTTGGTTCTAAACATTTGTACGCCCAATTGTCGCTGACCATAAATGCCACGAGTTAAGCGGTAATGCTTGAATTTATCTTCAATTTCTTTACCTGCGTGAAATTTCTCAATACGGTTTTGCATTTCGAGAATGTCAACTTTTGCTTCTTCGCTAACTTTTGATAAATCTAATTCTTTAGCCATTTTTGATTTTTCTAAATTTTATAAATAGAAAAACCCCCAACAAGTAAAATTACCTGTTGGGGGTTCTTGGAATTAAAATATTTTATTTAACCTACATAATACTCACATTCTTGCCACAACGGTAACTCTCCTGTTGGAAACAACAGCAACAACAACACATTGTACAGCAAGTATTTTTTGTATTAAAATTCATTTTCTGTTATCAAATCTAAAGTAGGAATATTTTAAATGCAAAGTTTTTTTCGGAAAAAATTAA
>JAHDDA010000127.1 GCA_020629595.1 Chitinophagales bacterium | reverse complement strand
ACATCAACATTTGCATACTTAGCGTGTGTTTCAATAAACTCTCTACGTGGCGGCACTTCATCGCCCATTAACATTGAGAAAACTCTATCGGCTTCAGCGGCACTTTCTATGGTTACTTGGCGAAGTGTACGAACATCTGGATCCATAGTTGTTTCCCACAATTGCTCGGCATTCATTTCTCCCAAACCTTTGTAACGCTGAATTTTTACCGATTTATCTTCTTCAGATTTTGATAAACGATTAACTGCTGTATCTCGCTGTTCATCACTCCAGCAGTATTGCATTTCTTTGTTTCGTTTTACCAAATACAATGGTGGCTGGGCAATATAAACGTAGCCTTGTTCTATCAATTCTTTCATTTGACGGAAGAAAAGCGTAAGAATAAGTGTAGCAATGTGGCTACCATCAATATCGGCATCACACATAATAATAATTTTATGGTAACGCAATTTATCCATATTCAGGCTTTTATCTTCATTGTGAAAAACACCTAAGCCTTGAAATATGGTTTTTATTTCTTCATTGCCATAAATTTTGTGATCCATTGCTTTTTCAACGTTCAAAATTTTACCACGTAAAGGCAAAATTGCCTGAAAATTACGATCACGACCTTGTTTGGCAGTTCCACCTGCCGAATCTCCCTCTACTAAATAAATCTCTGAAATTTCTGGATCTTTACTTGAGCAATCAGATAATTTACCTGGTAAACCTGTACCAGATAAGGCACTTTTTCGCTGTACTAAATCACGTGCTTTTCGTGCCGCTTGGCGAGCCGTTGCCGCTAAAACTACCTTATCCATTATAAGTTTGGCAGTTTTAGGGTTGGTTTCTAAAAAGTTGTTTAAGGCTTGTGAACAAATATTTTCAACTATACCTGTTACTTCTGAGTTTCCTAATTTTGTTTTTGTTTGCCCTTCAAATTGTGGTTCTGGTACTTTTACCGAAACTAAAGCCGTTAAGCCTTCACGAAAATCATCGCCAGTAATATTGAATTTTATTTTAC
This sequence comes from Chitinophagales bacterium, assembly GCA_020629595.1. Lineage (GTDB taxonomy): Bacteria > Bacteroidota > Bacteroidia > Chitinophagales > UBA2359 > JAHDDA01. The sequence continues at coordinate 6,780 of JAHDDA010000127.1, read as the reverse complement.
TAAAATGACCATTTTTTTCACCATAAGCTTTCATTACACGAGTAAGCGAACGGCGAAAACCCGAAACGTGTGTTCCGCCTTCGATGGTGTTAATATTGTTTACATACGAATGGATGTTTTCGTTGTAAGAAGTGTTGTATTGTAATGATAACTCTACGGCAACATTATCTTTTTCGCCTTCCACATAAATAGGAATTTCCATTAATGAGGTTCGTGTTTCATCTAAATATTTTACGAACTCAATTAATCCGCCTTCTGAATGAAATTCTTCTGAAATGTGATTTCCGTCATCATCTTTTTCACGTAAATCGGTAAGTGTTAGGCGAATACCTTTATTCAAAAATGCCAATTCACGCAATCGAGCAGCCAATGTATTGTAATTATATACCGAAACATTAAAAATGGTATTATCAGGTAAGAATGTAACTGTTGTTCCTCTGTTTTCAGAAGTGCCTACTTCTTTTACTGCGTATTGTGGAACGCCAATTTTGTACTCTTGCTCATACATTTTACCGTCACGTTCTACAGTAACTTTCATATCGGTAGAAAGCGCATTTACACAAGAAACACCTACACCGTGCAAACCACCCGATACTTTATAAGAATCTTTATCGAATTTTCCACCTGCGTGTAAAACCGTCATTACTACTTCAAGTGCCGAACGTTTTTCCTTGGGGTGCATAGCTACTGGAATACCACGTCCATTATCTTTAACGGTAATGGAATTATTTTCATTGATAAAAACATCAATATCGGTACAATGACCTGCCAAAGCTTCATCAATTGAATTATCTACGACTTCATAAACCAAATGGTGTAAACCTTTTACGCCAATATCGCCAATATACATGGCGGGGCGTTTACGTACTGCTTCTAAGCCTTCGAGTACCTGAATACTTCCTGCTCCGTAATTTTGAGACATATAATTTTAATCTTAGGGTATTGGATTTTTAACTGATAATATGAGGCTTTTTTATTTGTTAGCCAATTAAATTTCAGTTGAAAAAAGTAACATGCAAATTTACTAAAAATTAACGATTTTTGGGGAGGAATTTCCGTTATTTTACCAACTAATACAATGTTTTACATCTTAATGGTGCTTATTCAAAAAATTATAAGATTTATAAAAACATTTTATTTGGAAATAGTGGTGAAAAATGTTTTACAGCTTATTTTAAGATGGGACTTTTAATTTAAAAATAAATTTTATATTGCAACTCTTGTTAAATTCTCTTTAATAAATTGATTAAATTTGCTAGCTCTAATAAAAATTATTCAATGAGCCAGTTTTTAGAACTTTTAGAAAATTATAAAAATAGAAAACCTGCAATTGTTTTTGAATGGTCAGATACTAAAACTGATGCACAAGGTTGGGTGGTTATAAATTCTTTGCGTGGAGGAGCTGCTGGTGGTGGAACTCGTATGCGTAAAGGATTAGATAAGCACGAAGTAGAATCTTTAGCGAAAGTTATGGAAATTAAATTTACTGTTTCTGGACCTTCAATTGGTGGTGCAAAATCTGGAATTAACTTTGATCCCAATCATCCAGATAGAGATGGTGTTTTAAAGCGTTGGTATAAAGCTGTTTTTCCTTTACTTAAAAATTATTACGGAACAGGTGGTGATTTGAATGTAGATGAGCTACATGATGTTATTCCAATTACAGAAGATTTAGGGTTATGGCATCCGCAAGAAGGTATTGTAAATGGACACTTTAAGCCTAGAAAAGCTGAAAAAATACATTTAATAGGTCAGTTAAGACAAGGAGTTTCTAAAAAATTAGAAAACCCACAATTTACTCCAGATATTAAAAAAGGCTATACCGTTGCCGATATGATTACGGGGTATGGTGTTGCTGAGTCGGTGATTCATTATTACGATATTTGGCATCAAAAACAAAACTTAGAAGGCAAGAAAGCGGTTATTCAAGGGTTTGGAAATGTGGCAGGAGCTACTGCTTACTACTTAGCTCAGAGTGGGGCAAAAATCGTTGGAATTATTGATAAAGATGGCGGAATTATTGACAATGAAGGTTTAGATTTAAAAGCAATAACCAAGTTGCTGAAAGAGAGAAAAGGTAATAAGTTGAATGCCAAAAATATGCTTTCTTTTCAAGAAACAAATGAAAAAATATGGGATATTGAAGCTGATATTTTTATTCCTGCGGCGGCATCTCGTTTAGTGAGTAAAGACCAAATTGAGAGAATGATAAATAGCGGTTTAGAGTGTATTTCGGCTGGTGCTAATGTTCCTTTTAAAGATCAAGATTTCTTTTTTGGCGAAACTGCTGCCTTTGCTGATGAGAAGGTAAGCCTAATTCCAGATTTTATTGCTAACTGTGGAATGGCACGTGTTTTTGCTTATCTTATGAGTAAAGATGGTGTTGAAATTAGCGATGAAGCTATTTTTGGTGATGTTTCGGATGTAATTAGAAACGCTTTTTTTGATGTATTTAAGGAAAGTACTTCTAAGTTAAATATTAGCAAAACAGCATTAGGTGTTGCGTTAGAAAAAATTAAGTAATGTGGTGCTTCTTAAATTTTCGTGGTAAATCTCGCTTTAATAAGTTTGTAACTTATTTGTTCGCCTTAAAATGCTGAAAGTTACAAACTTTCAGGAGCAATATATGATCAATTTCAAGTATTCCACGAAAATTTGGCAAGAGCCAGTAATGTTGTTCTTACACACTGTAGTTTGAATTTAGAGAATGAGTTGAGATGAAAAGTTGGTTGTTTTTGTGTTATTTGAAATCTTCTAACTCCATTCCTAACCACTCTAAAGCCGAACCGTACAATAATGAATTTTTAGTGTTTTGATTGTAAGGCATACTTTCAATTAGTTTTCCGGGTTCTAATTCACCCAAGGGAAAAGGATAATCTGTTCCAAGGGCAATACGGTTTGCTCCCATTAAATCTATAAGATAATCTAAAATGCGTTGGTCGTGTACTAAAGAGTCTATAAAAAACTTGCCAAGGTAGTTTTTAGGATTTACATTATTGTCAATGGCACAAAGGTCAGGTCTTACATTAAATCCGTGTTCAATTCGGCTAATGGTAGCTGGGAAAGAGCCGCCACCGTGGGCAAATGCTACTTTTAGCTTAGGTAAGCGTTCAAAAATGCCACCAAAAATCATAGAACAGATAGCCAAAGAAGTTTCGGCAGGCATACCAACCAACCAAGGTAGCCAGTATTTTTCCATTCTACTTTTGCCCATCATATCCCAAGGGTGTACAAATATAGAAGCTCCTAGTTCCTCGGCTCGTTGAAAAAATGGAAAGAGTGCAGGGTCAGATAAATTCCATTCTTCAATGTGTGAGCCAATTTCTACTCCTTTTAAGCCAATTTGCATACAACGTTCCAATTCTTTGATGGCTAAATCGGGTGCTTGCATTGGTAAAGTTCCTAAGCCTACAAATCTATCGGGATAGCGTTGGCAAATTTGGGCAATATGGTCATTTAAAAACCTAGCAACATCATAGGTGTCTTGTGGTTTTGCCCAATATGCAAATAATACGGGTATGGTTGATAAAACTTGCACGTCAATGCCATGTGCGTTACACTCATGCATTCTCGTTTCTGGATTCCAACAGTTATCTTCTATTTCTCTGAAGAATTTGTCATCCATCATCATTCTTGCACAGCAGGGTTTGTGATGGTCTAGACTAATAAAGCCACCATAACCAAACTTTTTTGCCCAATTAGGCATTTTTTCAGGCATAATGTGTGTATGAATATCAATTTTGAAAGTATTATTAACCATATTTTACAAAGAAACAAAAATTAAAAAATAAAAAAACCACATTTAGATTGGTGTTTGAATTAAATGTGGTTTTTAAATCGAAAATAAATGAGGTTCTACTTATTTCTCTAAGATAAATTTGTCCAAACGTTTAAGACATCATCATCATCTTCCATTTTATCAATAATTTTCATTACTACCTCAGCTTGTTCCTCATCTAACTCAACTGTTGTTAGCGGCAAACGCACTAATTCTGCTGCTTTAGGTTCAATTTTTCTTTCTTCTAATGCTGCTTGTAATGTTCCAAAATCGGTAAATTCACAATATAAGTGTAATTCTGGATTTTCATCTGCATCTGTATCTTGTTTTAACTCTTCTAAACCAAAATCAATTAATTCCAATTCTAATTCTTCAGCGTCTAATCCTTCTGCGTTTAATTTGAATAGCCCTTTTCGGTTAAAAATAAAAGAAAGTGAACCCGATGTGCCTAAACTTCCTCCGTGCTTCGAAAAATAATGTCTAACATTGGCAACTGTTCTTGTAGGATTGTCGGTGGCACAATCTACAAAAATAGCTACACCGTGTGGGGCGTACCCTTCATACGAAATTTCTTCATAATTACTGGTGTCTTTATCCGATGCACGTTTAATGGCTGCCAAAACTCTATCTTTTGGCATATTTACGTTTTTGGCATTTTGCATTGCCATTCTTAGCTTGGAATTAGATTCAGGGCTTGGACCACCTTCTTTTACAGCAATGGCAATTTCTCTACCAACTTTGGTAAAGGCTTTCGCCATTCCTGCCCAACGTTTAAATTTTCTTGCTTTACGAAACTCAAAAGCTCTTCCCATAATGTATAATATTTTATTTTAAAGTCTAATATAATTTTTCTAAAACATTGGTTAAGTCAATTATTTATTGAATTTAACCTGCTTATTTTATGCCAAAATTATAGCTTTTTATCAGATTTTTTCAAACACTTTTAAGAAGCAACCGAATTAAACTTAAATAATATAATAATTGTAAATAAGAAAAACGATTGAAATTGTAGATTTAGTTTTAGTTTTTGGAGATGTTTTTTCGTTTAATTTTTATTGTAGTTTGTTGTTTGTTAGTGTTTTATGTGTTTTTTTTGTTTTGTTTTTGTGTATAGGTTTTTCTAATTGTTCTTTTTTCTTTTGTTTGTTTTGTAAATAATCAAGCTACTTTATAGTTGTATTATTGTATATTTTTGTATTTCAGTATTGACTCAATGTAATTTTATAAATATGAGAAACTATTACTTCCCCAAAATTCTACTTGTTTTTTTTATTAATTTATTCTTCCTAAGTCTAAATGCACAGCTTACAGTTGTTCCTCCAGGTAATGGTGGTTTTGAAATAAATAATGACTCAACTCCTGAAGGACAAAAATGTGGAGACCCATTTATAGAGTTTACAATTGATGACTTTGAGGCTTCAACAGATTGTGCTGATGGAGTTGTAATTGAAAATATTGAATCTGATATTGTAGATGATGGTTGTTTTGAAACATATACCATAACTTATACCGCTTCAGATAATTGTGGTAATACTGAAATATGGGAATCAATTTATTTTCAAATTGCAGACTCGCAGAATCCAGTTGAGTTAGCTCCTTTCCCATTAAATGCAGAGGGAGTTAATCCGTTTGAACCTAATTTTGATAACAATCCCGATACTCTTTTGTGTAAAGAAGCCTTTCCTGTTTATACAGTTGATGACTTTGAGGAGTTAAACGGGTGTGGTTTTATAACCAATGAAACTATAAATGAAACTTCATTTGATGATGGGTGTTATGAGTCTTTATATATTTCATATATAGTTGAAGACGAATGTTTAAACGTTCGACAGTTTACGGCAATTTATGTGCGTCCTTTAGATTTTGCAACACCACCTGTAGTAAACACAAGTCCAATTGAATTTAATGATGGTGAAGCAGCTACAGCACTTACAGCTTGTAATGATGTATTCCCAACTTTCACAATTGATGATTTTGATGCCGAAGCTTTTGGAACTTGTGGTTTTGAAGTTACTGAAACAGTTGCAACGAATACAGAAAACCCTGATGGTTGTACTGAAATACACACAATTACTTATACTGCTACTGATGAATGTGGTAATGAAGTAGTTTTAGATGCTGAATTTACAAAACCTTTCGATGATGGAAATGCTCCAAGCGTTTCAGTTTTCCCTGCTTCATTTGAATTAGGAACAGATACAACACCCGAAACATTGAACTGTAACGATCCAATTCCTACTTTCGATGAAAATACAGATTTTACGGTTGATTCTGGTTGTTCGGCTTATCCTGCGATTGTGAGTATTACTGAAAATTCGGATGTAACCGCTTGTACCGAAACAAAAACATATACATTTACTGCTGAAGATGTTTGTGGCAATTTAGTAACTTATGAGGCAATTTTTATTGTTCCTTTACCAGAAAATAATGCACCAGTTGTTAATGCTCCAGCAGTTTTTGAAGAAGGAAGCGATTCAAATCCTTCAATTCTAAATTGTAACGATGTTTTTCCAACTTGGACATTAGTTAATTTCTCTGCTTCTGATGATTGTACTGCCAACGATGATTTAATAATAACCTATACAGAAGGAACAGTTACCAACGAAGGTTGCTCTGATCAGCAAATTCTAACTTATTCAGTAGAAGATTTGTGTGGAAACATTACTTCTTATGAAGCAATTTACCAACGTGCAGTTCAAAATTTAATTCCACCAACAGTAACACAATTACCTACAGGTTTAGAAACAGATTTTGAAATAGGAACAGATGCTAACCCTACAATTTTAACAGTTTGTGATGATGATTTCCCATTTTTAACTGCTAATGATTTTGAAGCAGAAGATGATTGTGCAGTTTTGCCTATTAGCGAAGATGTTGATAGAGATACAGTGCTTTCTGCCGATGGTTGTGAAGAAACATTAACTGTAACTTATACAGCAACAGATGCTTGTAACAATTCGGTAGTTTATCAAGCAATTTTTATTCGTTACATAAATCAAGGA
>JAHDDA010000126.1:1848-7785 GCA_020629595.1 Chitinophagales bacterium | reverse complement strand
CCTCTATTGATAGTAACACACTCTCTAATTGTGGTGTAGTTTCCTATTTCTACAAAAGTCTTTTCACCTTGAAATTTCAGGTCTTGAGGTTCGGCAGAAATTACAGCTCCTGGAAATATCTTACAGCCTTCTCCAATTCTCGCACCATCTAGTATGGAAACATTTGAACCAATTTGACAATTATCACCAATTACCACATCTTTTGCTATGTATGTAAATGGCTTTATGCTTACATTGTCTCCTATCTTAGCCTCTGGATGTATGTAAACCGACTGATGATAATTCATTATAGATTTTTCTGCTCTCAAAAAAGGAGTGCAAAATTAGCTATAATTTTATTATGAAGCCTGTTTTTATTTAATTCATACAGATATTTTACAAACATTTACCATCAACTATTATTTTTTAACTATTTGTGCGGTTAAAATAGCCTCTGTTGTTAGTTGATTTTTAACAAAAGTCCTTGCTTTCATTTCTACAATCCCCCTTCTTATTGGCTTTAAAAGTTTTAGCTCAAAAATTGCCGTATCACCTGGACGAACTGGTTTTTTAAATTTAGCTTGATCTATTTTAAGAAAAAAAGTCCAATAATTATGTGGATCTTCAACAGTACTTAGTGCTAGTATTCCTCCTGTTTGTGCCATTGCTTCTATTTGAAGAACACCAGGCATAATGGCATTTCCAGGAAAATGTCCTTGAAAAAACTCTTCATTAAAAGTTACATTCTTAACGCCCACCACTTCCTTATCTGTTAATTTCATAATTTTATCTACTAACAAAAAGGGATAACGATGTGGCAACATTTTTTCTATTTGGTGTATATCGAAAATTGGCTCTGAATTCAAATCAATAATAGGTACTTGTAATAAATGTTTTTTCTGACTGATGTAGCTTCTAATATGCTTAGCAAACGCAGTATTTATGGTATGACCTGGCATATCAACAAAAAAACGTGCATTTATCTTATAACCACACAAAGCTAAGTCTCCTAAAAAATCTAACAACTTATGACGAGCAGGCTCATTACTAAATTTCAACAACTCATTGTTTAACAACTTGTTTTTCTCAATTTCAACATCGGATAAATTAAATTGATTTTTAAGTTGATTTACTTCATTTTCGTTTATTAATTCATCTACAAATACAATGGCATTTTGCGTATTCCCTCCTTTAACCAAATTGTGTTTAACCAGCATCATTAATTCACTCAGAAGACAAAATGTTCGTGCTGGTGCAACTTCTTTTTCAAATTCATCAAAATCAGAAATTTTTGCCATTTGATTATTGATTAACTGTACTGGATATTTAATATTTACAGAAGCTTTGAATCCATTAAAAGGCAGTGCAATAACTTCAGAGCTTGAGTTTTCTAAAGAAAATGAAATATTATTATCTAAATTAAAAATCTCTCTTTCTGCGGTTTGCTTTTGCAATCCAATTTTTTTTATCTCTCTAACAAACTCAATTGCCGAACCATCATAAATTGGCACTTCTCCTCCATTCATTTCAATCAAAACATTATCAACACCCAAAGCATATAAAGCTGCCATAATGTGTTCAATTGTTTGCACTTTAGCTTTTCCTTTCTCAATTGTGGTGGATCGTTGGGTATCTGTAACAAAATCTGCAAGTGCTTTAACTTCTGGCTCTCCCTCAATATCAATTCGTTTAAATCTAATTCCAAATTTTTCATTGGCTGGCAAAAGCCTCATTTTAACCTGTTGAGCAGTATGTACACCTATTCCTTCAAAGGTTACTTCATTTTTTATTGTATGTTGAAATTCCATTTTAAATATTTCGCTTTAAATCCAGTTATTTTCTTTATACCAATTTACAGTTTTTTGCATTTGGGTTTCGATTTCATCTTTGTTACCACACTCATTAAAAAAAGAATTGAATTTAGATGCCGAACAAGTCCAAGCCTCTTGTTTTATTTCGGCAAATTTATTTAAATTAAGTGGCAGTAATTTAGAAGAAAACTTAGCATAAAACTCTCCCAACAAACAAAGAAACCAAATTATAAAATGAGGTACAACGATTTTAATGGCTTTTTTATCTAAACTTTTGGCAACTATTTTTCCTAATTCTGACCATCTCATTTTTTCAATACCAACCGTATAAAAAATCTCACTTTTTATATCAGTCAAGGATAATTTCAATAGCTTTTCTACCAAATCGCCTACATAAATAATACTTATCTCTTTTGCATTTGTGCCAGCAATTGGAATTATGCCAGTTTTCACAGTTTTAATAAATTCTAAAACATCTGTTTCTCTTTCTCCAAAAACCACAGGAGGACGCACAATAATAATTGGCAATTTAGTAAAATAACCTTTAGCCAACTTTTCTTGTTCATATTTACTTATTCCGTATAGAGAAACAGGTTTACACTCAAGTTTTTCATTCAAGGGAAAACCAATTTTTGATGGTCCTGCCGCTGCCAAGCTACTGGTTATTATTATTTTTTTGATTGAATTTGCTTCCAAACAGGCATCTAAAATATTTTTAGTTAATGTAACATTTCCAACAATAAAGTTCTCTAAATTTTTAGCTTTTACAACTCCAGCAATATGATAAACATAACTTACATTTTGAAGAGCAACTTTTAAAGCATCAACATCATTCAATCCACAATCAAATAATTCAATTTTTTTATCTTTTAACCATTGTAAATTACTAGTATTCCTTACAATACACCTTACCACAAAACCTTTTTCAATTAGCAAATCAACTAAATGACTACCAACAAAACCACTTGCTCCTGTTATTAATGCAATTTTCATTTAAAAAAATTATACAAATTGACTTAAATCAATTTTGCTACAAATTTAGTAACTTCGCACAACTTGACATATATCAAGCCATTTAAGATTAGAAATATAATTTAACTATGAGTTCTGCAACACAACAAAAAACACAATCTTTATTTAAAAAATGCTTAGATTTTACAAGAGCTGACGACATAAAAGCAAAGGGGATTTATCCATATTTTAGGGCATTACAAGATAGTGAAGGACCTGTTGTAAAAATGGAAAACAGAAAAATAATTATGGCTGGCTCTAATAATTATTTGGGCTTAACTGCTCATCCTTATGTAAAAGAAAAGGCGATTGAAGCGATTAAAAAATACGGAACAAGTTGCTCAGGATCGAGGTATTTAACTGGTACAATTGACTTACATAATGAGCTTGAAAACAAACTTGCAAAATTTATGGGCAAGGAGGCTGCTTTATTATTTTCAACTGGATTTCAAACAGGACAAGGTGTAATTCAGCCGCTTGTAAGAAGACACGACACTCTAGTTTCAGACAAAGAAAATCACGCAAGTATAGTTGCAGGAAATATGCTTTCTAAAGCTAGTGGCACTAACGTTGTAAGGTACAAACATTGCGATATGGAAGACTTGGAAAGTCAACTTCAGAAGATAAGAGAAAAGAACAAACATGGTATTTTGATTGTGGTTGACGGCGTATTTAGTACTTTTGGTGAAATTTGCCCATTAGATGAGGTAAATACTTTAGCAAAAAAATATAGTGCTGAAGTTTTGGTTGATGATGCTCACGCTTTTGGTGTAATTGGGAAAGGTGGACGAGGTTCAGCTTCGCATTTCAACCTAGAAGATGACATTGACTTAACACTTTGCACATTTAGTAAAACTCTTGCTTCAATTGGTGGATTTGTAGTTGGAAATGAACGAGTTATAAATTACTTAAAACATCATTCATCTGCTCTAATTTTTTCTGCTTCACCAGCTCCTGCCTCGGTAGCCGCCGCTAGTGCTGCACTAGATGTTTTAGAACAACAACCTCAACTGTGTGAACAATTAAGAAGCAATGCTAACTATATAAGAACAAGTCTAATTTCATTAGGATTTGATGTAATTGATGGAGAAACTGCCATTGTTCCAGTTTTAATTAGAGATGATGAAAAAGCATTTAAACTTTGGTCTGAGTTATTTTCTGATGGTATTTTTGTAAATGTATTTATAACCCCTGCAACACCTCCAGGCAAGGCAATGATGCGTAATAGTTTTATGGCAAGCCACACACAAAACCACTTAGATAAAGTTATTGAGAGCTATGCAAAAGCAGGAAAAAAACTGGGCATCATATAAAAAATTACTTTATTAGATTTTTTAATACATATAAAATAAGACAAACAATATTTAAAATTTATTTTCGTACAATTACACAATTTAACACTTAATGATTGAGATAAAAAAAGTTGATTATTCAGATAAAAAACTGATTAAGGAATTTAAAAGATTTCCTCATAAGATTTACAAAGAAGATAAACATTGGGTTGCTCCTTTGAATATGGATTTAGATAAACTTTTTAATCTCAAAAAATTCCCATTTTATGAATATGGGATAATGCAAGCATTTTTGGCTTACGAAAATGGAGAAGTTGTAGGAAGAATAGCTGCGGTAAAAAATAATAGATACAACGAAATTCAAAATAAAGATACAGGCTTTTTTGGCTTTTTTGAATGTATTAATAAGCAAAATGTAGCTAATATTCTTTTTGACACTGCAAAAAGTTGGGTTAAGAATGAAGGATTTACCAAAATTCAAGGACCGGCAAGCCCATCTAGCAACTACGATTATGGTTTATTAACCAAAGGTTTTGATGATTCACCTAGATTAATGATGACTTACAACCCACCTTATTACCAAAATTTAATTGAGAACTATGGTTTTAAAAAGTGTATGGGCTTATATGCTTATAAACTTGTAACAGCCAAAATGGAGGCTACTGAAAGGCTTGAACGCTTGGCTAATATGGCTTTGAAAAGATATGGATTTACGGTTAGATTTTTGGATAAAAAGAACATAAAGGATGAAGTAAAATTGGTAAAAAAAATATACAATTCAGCTTGGGAAAATAATTATGGTTTCATTCCATTTACAGATTTAGAATTGGATACACTTGCCGAAGAGCTTAAAATGCTAGTTGAACCTCGCTTAGTCCCTTTTGTGGTTGATAAAGAAGGAAAGGTGGCAGGAATGGCTTTAGCTATGCCCGATTTCAATGCAATAACCAAAGATTTTAAAGGAAAAGTATTTCCATTTAATATTTTTAAGCTATTCACTCAACGTAGTAAAATTGAATGGGTACGCATAATTTTATTGGGTATTTTACCCGAATATAGAAGAAAAGGCGTAGATGCCCTACTTTACCATACGCTTATTCAACAGGCACGCCAAATGAATATAAAACAAGCCGAAGCTAGTTGGATTTTAGAAGATAACGAAATGATGAATCGTGCTTTACAAACTATGGGTGGCGAGGTTTATAAAGAATATGAAGTATATGAAATGGATATTTAATCACTCGTTATTTAAGTAACTGTTCTCCATTTTCTAAGGTGTCCCATATCTTTTTTCTTATAAATGCTATTTGCTTTTCTTCGCCCATTCCAAGGTGTTTATTTAGCAATAAAGTATTTTCCGAAACATCAATTAAATCAAACGCCTGCATAACTTCTACGGGTTCAGGTGCTTTATCTGGTCCCATATATTTAGTGGTTTTATCATAATTAGCAACAATTTCTCTTTTTTCCGATAGGATTGTATATTTTCCTTCGTATTGTCTCCCAAAACCGCAGTTTAATGGTCCTTTTTCTGTAATTGTATTATCACTATTAAAAGTAATTTCCGAAATTCCTCCTCGTCTAGGTGGCAGTCTAAAATAAGTCCCATTTTCATCTATTCCAGATTCAACCCAAACACCATATAAGTTTTCATATTCTTTTTGATTACTTTCTGTCATAGTTGTTTTAGTATTTTGAAGCGTTTTAGCTTTTTGCTTACAGCCCTCACTTTTCAGAATTAGTAGATTTAAGGGAATTATTAAATATTTTAACCACTGCATATCTTTTCTTTTTTAGTTTAACTGTTGCAATTGAAATGGGTTTAATAACTTTTCTAATTTTAG
>JAHDDA010000126.1:0-1748 GCA_020629595.1 Chitinophagales bacterium | reverse complement strand
GCTGGTTCGCCTCCATGATGTGGCTTTACTTCAACTTTTATTTCTGGTGGTGCAATACTTTCAAAATGCTTTTTAAACTTTTCTGTAATTTCTTCCGAAGTTTGATTTGGAACTAATCGCATAGAAATTTTAGCATACGCTTTTGATGGCAAAACGGTTTTAAAGCCTTCACCTGTATAACCGCCCCACATTCCATTTACATCTAAAGTTGGTCTTATAGAAGTACGTTCTAAGGTTGAATAGCCCTTTTCTCCACGAACATCGCCAATTTCTAAATCTTTCTTATACTCATCTAAATCAAAAGGTGTTTGAGCCATTGCCTTACGATCTATTTCAGAAACTTCAACTACATTATCGTAAAAGCCTGGAATGGTAATGTGTTTATTTTCATCCATTAAAGAGGCTATCATTTCTGAAAGTACATTTATAGGGTTGGCAACACCTCCACCATAAACGCCAGAATGTAAATCTCTATTGGGTCCTGTTACTTCTACTTCTACACAAGCAATACCACGCAAACCTACCGTTACCGATGGCGTTTCATTATCAATCATTGATGTATCTGAGACTAAAACAACATCACACGCTAATTTTTCGGCATATTTTTCTAAAAATGGCTCTAAGTTATCTGAACCAACTTCTTCTTCGCCTTCAATTAAAAACTTAACATTACAAGGAACTTTGCTATTTTTAGCCATTGCCTCAAATGCTTTTAAGTGCATATACATTTGCCCTTTATCATCGCAAGCACCACGTGCATAAATATTGCCATTTTTAACTACTGGCGTAAATGGGTCTGAATCCCACAATTCATAAGGATCGGCTGGCTGAACATCATAATGTCCATACACTAAAACCGTTGGCAAATCATTACTTACAATTTTTTCGCCGTAAACAATTGGATGTCCTTCGGTTTCAAAAAGTGCTACATTATCAGCTCCTGCCTCTATTAACTTTTTTTCTATAAACAAAGCTGTTTTACGCACATCATTGGCAAATGCTGGATCGGCACTTACCGAAGGAATACGCAAAAGCTCTAGTAATTCTTCTAAAAATCGGTCTTTATGCTGGCTTAAATAGGCTTGTACTTCTTGCATTTTTTAAAGGTATTTATTTTCATAAAAAAAGACGTAACATTTTTTTGCTACGTCTCTATAAATTGAGTTTTATTCTGCGTCTTCTTCTGAAAGATTTACCTCATTTAACATTGGTAAATTAACTAGTTTTTCTTCATCATGGCTAATACTGCCAATGCCTAATATTCCACCTGAAGCACGAGCAACGTGATTGGCAAAGGTTTTTAAACTCTTGTATAAATCAACTGCTATTTGTGGCTCTAATTTTGGAAAAATTTCATTTAACCCAGCTAATTTCTCACTTAAACGTTCTGTTCTTCCAGCCGCATCTTCGTTTGAATATTTGTGTACATCAATTTCATAAGATTCGGAAATTGCTTTATAATATTCATTTAAACTATCTGGATTATTGTAAGTGCGTATTTCGGCTACTTTCTTTGCCCATGCTTCTTCTTTAGGATCAATATTACCATCAGCACCAGCAATTAAAACGGTTACTATTGGAATAGCTTCTCTTAGTAATTCAATTTCTTGTTCGCTAAGGTGTTTAAACTGTTCTATCATTTTGAAAAATTGTATGTTTTGTGGTGCAAAAATAAGCGAAATTGTGAGTTTTTGAAACATTAATTTAAGTTGCAGTGTATCGCAACAGTTATTAGTTTTTTCAGACAA
>JAHDDA010000125.1:3503-7795 GCA_020629595.1 Chitinophagales bacterium | reverse complement strand
AAGTAATGGACCTAAATCATAACTATCTATCCAATCATTATAGTAAGTATTTAATCTTTTTAAATAGTCGATTTTAATCCCATCTTCATAAGCCCTACCACGCTTGGCAATTTGACTAACTAATTTTTCAATAGATGCCCTTAAATAAATTAAAATATCTGGTGGTTTTACTTGAGAAACCATAGTATTAAACAAAGATTCGTAATTATTGAAATCACGCATATTCATTACGCCCATATCTCTTAAATTGGGAGCAAATATCTTCGCATCTTCATAAATGGTTCTATCTTGAATAGTGGTTATTGTACTTTTTCTAGTTTCTAAAACCTGACGATAACGACTATGCAAAAAGTATATTTGCAAATTGAAAGACCAGCGATTCATATCTGCATAAAAATCGGCTAAATATGGATTTTCTTCAACATCTTCATATTGAATTTTCCAGCCGTAGTGTTTTCCTAGTAATTCAGCTAATGAAGTTTTTCCTGCCCCTATGTTTCCAGAAATTGCAATGTGGTGAACTTTATTTTGGTTCATTATGAAGGTTTATGGGTAAAGTTAAAAAGTTTAGTTAATAAATAAAATGTATGGGAACTTAGAAATAATTTATTCCAAGTAATTTACGAACACCATCTACCGTTTTGGTTGCACTTTCACGTGCTTTTTCTCCACCTTTTTCAACCACACTTTTAAGGTATTCTTGGTTATTCTCAATTTCAAAAATTGTCTCTCTAATAGGGGCAATATATTTCACCAAATCTTCAGCCAATTGTAGTTTCAAATATCCGTATTTAATGGTGCAATTAGCATACTGTTCTTTATAATCGGCAACAATTTCTGGATTTGAAACACAATCCATAATTCCAAATAATGCTTCTATACCTGGAGTTAAAGGGCTATTTTTTTCAGTTGGACCAGTATCTGTTTTTGCCTTTTTAATTTTTTTGGTTATTTCTTTATCAGAGTCGGTTAAATAAATTGCATTGTTTTCATTTTCATCAGATTTGCTCATTTTACCACCTTTGCCATCTAAACTTAAAATTTTAATTAGTGAGTTTCCGTAGCTAAAACCTTGCGGCTCGGGGAAAAAGTCTGAATTGGTTAAATGATTAAACCTATTAGCAAAAGTTCTAGTCATTTCTAAATGTTGTTGTTGGTCTTTTCCAACAGGAACTTTTGTTGCTTTATGAATTATTATATCTGCCGCCATCAGTACTGGATAAGTTAAAAGTCCAGCATTTACAGTTTGCCCAGGAGTTCTAATTTTTTCTTTAAATGTTGTACATTTTTCTAACTCGCCTTTGTGAGCAAACATATTTAAGAGTAAATATAATTCTGGAATTTGTGGCAAGTCACTTTGTAAATAAACAATTGCTTTTTCTGGATCTAAACCACAAGCTAAATAAGTAGCAAGCGAACGCCTAACATTTACAGGAAGTAAATCGGCGTTATTATGAGTTGTTAAAGAATGATAATCGGCAATAAAATAGTAGCAAGTTTCAAATTCATCTTGCATAGTAACAAAGTTTTTTATTGCACCTAAATAATTTCCAAGATGCACTTTTCCTGTTGGTCTTATACCACTTACTGTTATTTCTTTTATTGGCTTATTTTCCATAGTGGCAAAGCTATTATGTTTAGTTAAAAATTAATGAAAGATTTGCTATAAATATGTTAACAATTTTCCACTTTTGAAATTCCTAGCTTTTCTGCCTCTTTTAACATAAAATTAAAAGCTGCTTCATATTCATTTGGTATTTCGCCATCTAAAATAGCTTCTCTTATAGCGTTTTTAATTATTCCAATTTCTTTGCTTGGCTTCAAATTAAAGGTTTCTATTATTGTATTTCCAGAAATTGGGGGTTGCCAATTACGAATTTTATCTTTTTCTTCTACTTCAATTAATCTATCTTTTAAAATTGCATAATTACTTAAATATCGTTTTACTTTTTTAGCATTTTTAGAAGTAATATCTGCCTGTACTAGTAACATTAAATCATCAATGTCATTTCCTGCATCGAAAAGCAAACGCCTTACAGCCGAATCAGTAATATTTTCTTTAGTAAGAGAAATTGGTCGAAGATGTAAGTTTACCAATTTTTGAACGTACTTCATTTTTGCATCTAATGGTAAGCGTAATCTTTTAAAAATTTTTGGAACCATTCTAGCACCTACTACTTCGTGTCCGTGAAAAGTCCAGCCATTTTTTTCTTCAAAACGTTGCGTTTGTGGTTTGGCAATATCGTGTAAAATTGCTGACCAACGCAACCATAAGTCATTTGAATTTTTACTTAAATTATCAAGCACTTCTAATGTATGATAAAAGTTATCTTTATGCTTAACTCCGTTTTTTTCTTTTACAAATTGAAGCTTTGCTAATTCTGGAAGTACGTGATGTAATAAGCCTGAGTTATACAATAGCTTAAAGCCATAAGATGGGTTATTACTTAAAATAATCTTATTTAATTCTATTGTAATTCTTTCTGCACTTACAATTTTAATTCTATTGGCATTTTTCTTTATTGAATCAAAGGCTACTTCTGCTATATTGAACTGTAACTGTGTTGCAAATCTAATTGCTCTCATCATTCTTAATGGATCGTCACTAAAAGTTACATCTGGTTCAAGTGGTGTTTTAATTATTCCTCTACGTAAATCTTTTATACCGTTAAATGGATCGAATAACTCTCCAAAATCTTTATTATTTATACTTATAGCCAAAGCATTTATAGTAAAATCTCTTCTATTTTGGTCATCTTCTAAAGTTCCGTTTTCAACAATTGGTTTTCTTGAATCTTGCCTGTATGATTCTTTTCTTGCACCCACGAATTCAAAATCAATATCATTAACAACAAATTGAGCTGTACCAAAATTTTTAAATATAGAAACTTTAGTTGTATTGCCAATTACTATTGCACTTTTTTCAGCCAATTCAATTCCACTGCCAACACAAACAATATCAATATCTTTACACGCCCTATCAATTAATAAATCCCTAACAATTCCGCCAACAATAAACGCCCTCATATTAAGTTCATCGGCAGTTTTCCCAATTTTCTTTATAACATTTAGCGTATTTTCAGATACCTTATTTAATAAATTATTCAATTGTAGTTTTTAAAATTTTTCGCAAATGTATTTCATTTAAACAACAAAAGCCTTTCAAAGTAAAACTTTAAAAGGCTTAAAATATATTATTTTGAATTGTATTATGACTCAATAGTAAGCCTTGCCAATCTTTCAAACATTTCATCAACGTTTTCACCTGATTTTGCACTTGTATGTACTTCCATTAAACCTTCTTTGTTTTGTGTTTCCATATTACTATTCTCTAATAAATCAGATTTATTTCCAACAATTATGATAGCTGTGCTTGGTAATTTATCTCTAAAAGAATTAACGCCCTCTAAAGTTTTTTGAAGAGTTTCTGGTCTTGTTAAATCAAATACAAGAATTACTCCATGCGAACCACTTAAATAGTGTTCTGGAATTATATCAAAAGTTGCAACATCAGCTATATCCCATATAACTAAATCTACAATTACTTCCTCTAATTCAACTGACTTTTTCTTGATACTAACACCAATTGTAGGTACATATATATCAGAAAACTTATTTAAAGTAAATCTATTCACTAAAGATGTTTTACCAACTGAAAACGTACCTAATACAAGTAGCTTTCTTTTTATAACTAATTTTTCACTCATATTCTAAAAATATTTTTGTAAATTTTCTGAATTGTCTTTAAAATTAAGACTATTTACTTGTGTTGGGATTTCCTGTAAATATTCACTAGCATAATTAACTATTTTTTCATTTACATCTTGTATAAAGTGGTTTCCAACAACACCACTACACAATACGGCAAAGTAAAATTTATGATAATTATGTAACAAAATATTATACTCTCCGTAGTCAATTTTTTCTAATTCAATTGAATTTTTACCTATTACTGACTCAGCAAATCCCTTTATAGCTTCTAATGCTCCAGCTATAGTATCTCTATCAGCTATAGTATCTTCTAATTTATATTTTGCAATAAGTAAACCAGAACCTTTCTGTATAACAAAAACGTCTTCAATTTTAGATTGATATAGCTCTTGAAAATAAACCTCTGAATGATCAATTCCAGTTATGAGGCTTTTAAACTTCGATTTCCAAAAGCCTAAAGTAAAAACTTGATTTGCTGTCCTTTCAATCTTTTCGTTAATAACTCTAACTTGGTTAAGCATAGCTTTTTTCATCATTGAACCTAATAAAGGATATAATGTTTCAATCATTTCATCTTTAGA
>JAHDDA010000125.1:0-3403 GCA_020629595.1 Chitinophagales bacterium | reverse complement strand
TTTATTGGTATTTTTATCTTTAGGCAATTTAATAAATTAAAGCACTTTACTTATCTGATCAAAAGCATCCCTCATTGTTGAAAAAGCTTTTTCAACATCTATTCTTTCAGCTTTTACGTCATCAAGTCTATTTAGAGAATTTGTAATTGTCAAGTTAAGCTCATTAAGTTGTTCTGAAATAACTTTTTGGTTTTTAGCAATCTTATCTTCTATAGATTTATTCTTTTTGTTCTGCTCCTTTGTTAAAGCGTCTATTTTTACATCTTTATCAGATCCAGAATTATTTAATTGAATTACTAAATCATTGTATTTATTTTCAATAAGCTGAATTAATTCATTTTTTGTATCTAAAAGAGCTTTTTCAAAAGCTCTTGAATTACTCTCAACCAAAGCTTCAAGTTCAGCAACTCTATTATTAATACTTAATTTATTTTCTTCTATTGCAGTTTCAAGATGTTCAACTGTTGCTCCAAAAAGTAAATTCTGAACCTCCTGTAACTTACTGCTTGACTGATTTTTAACTGGCATTTTAACTTCAATTTTGTGCTACTAAATAGTATGAAAATACTGAATAAAGGTTTATTGATTTACAAAAATATCAATCTAATACTTTGCTTACTTAGTAATTACTTTATTAATTTTTAATAATATTTCGCTAATTTAACTAATATTGTGAAACAAACGGAACTTAAATGATAAAGTTTCGCTTGATTTACTAAAAATACTTATTAAAATTTTAATTATGGGATTATTTTCATTTGTAAAAAATGCTGGAGCAAAAATATTTGGAAGAAAAGGTAATACTCCAGAGGCTACTGAAAAAACAGAGTATGAAATTAACATGGAAAAAGCCGTTGAACTAATCAACGCAGTACAAAGTTATGAGGTTGACATTCAAGATTTATCTGTTACTGTTGATGGAGACAAAGCAACTATTAATGGTACAGCTTGTTGCCAAGAAGATAGAGAAAAAGCAATATTAATTGTAGGCAATGTGGCAGGTATTGCTCAGGTAGAAGACAATATTGTTATTGTTCAAACCGATGATGAAGGAACAGCCATAAATCCTTCTCCTGAAGCACAATTTCATACCGTAGTAAGTGGTGATTCACTTTCTAAAATTTCTTTAAAATACTATGGAAATGCTATGAAATACCCTGTTATATTTGAAGCCAACAAACCGATGTTAACTCATCCAGATAAAATTTATCCTGGTCAAGTATTACGTATTCCTGAATTAGAAGCTTAAAAAATTTTAGATTGGACAAAAAATATGTGATTGCTGTTTTAGGTCCAACTGCCGTTGGTAAAACTTCGGTAAGTATTGAATTGGCGAAAATCTTTGATGCTGAAATAGTCTCAACTGATTCTCGCCAATTTTTTATGGGCTTACCAATTGGAACAGCCCAACCAACAGCAAAAGAAAGAAAATTGATAAAGCATCATTTTGTTGACTTCCTACCTTTAACAAAAGAATATTCGGCAGGAAAATTTGAAGTTGATGCAATTAATGAAATTACTGAATTACATAAAACCAATAAATCCGTAATTATTACAGGTGGTTCTGGATTATATGTCAATGCTGTTTTATATGGATTAGACAATTTGCCAGAAGCTAATAAAATTATTAGGCAAGAACTAAATGCAAAATATCAACAATTTGGAATTGAATATTTACAAAAAAGATTACTTGACTGTGATAAGCAATATTACGAAATGGTTGATTTGCAAAACCCAAGAAGAATTATAAGAGCTTTAGAAATTTTTGAAACAACTGGTAAAAGTATTCTTAGTTTCCAGAACAAAACGCCTAAAAAAAGAAATTTTGATTCAATAATAATTGGCTTGGAAAGAAATAGAGAAGAACTTTATGCAAGAATAAACTTTAGAGTTGATTTAATGTTTAAAGAGGGTTTACTTGATGAAGCAAGAATGGTTTATAAATATAAAAATCATAATGCATTACAAACCGTTGGATACAAAGAACTTTTTGATTTCTTTGAAGATAAAATTGATTTAGAAGAAGCCATAAGATTAATAAAAAGGAACTCACGCCGATATGCTAAAAGACAATTAACTTGGCTACGTAAACAAGATAACATTCACTGGTTTAAGCCTAAAGAGCTATATAAAATTTGTACATTTGTTCGTCAAAAAATAGAGTAATAAAATATGCTGTCAAACTTAATTTCAAAATACAAAAAATTAGATATTTCAGTTTGGCTAATGGTTCTTTCAGAGTTATTAATTTTTACAATAAATTCTGCATTTTTTACTATATCCAATATTTTTATGACAAAGTATGGATACAACGATCCACAAATAGCTCAGTTTTTGTCAGTTCGTTTTGCCTCAACACTTTTTTTTGCTATACCATTTGGAATTTTCATAAGAAATAAAAGATTAAAACCTTTTTTATTTATAGTTGCCATTATTTTTCCGTTATCAACTATATTATTTACTCAATCAATAGTCTATAAGTATATTACTGTTACATATTTATGCGTAATAGCAATGGGATTGAGTGATAGCACATTACGCATTGTTTCAATTAGTTATATTTTAAGAAATGTTCCAAAAAAGCACCACACTTTAGGAATTTCATTAAACTCAGCTTGTTGGGCATTAAGTATGGTTATAAGTGGATTATTTATTGCTATATTTCACGAAATTAACCCAACATTTTTTACTGAAAAAAACATATTTCTATCATTATCTTGTATTGGTTTTTTTAGTCTTTTTTTAATTTCTACCATTAAAAAAGACGATTTAAACACTAGTACTGTTGAACAAAAATCCTTTTCTTTAAAAAAGAATTACCAGTGGGATAGAATAATTATAGCTTCTATACCTACAATACTTATTGCAACTGGCGCGGGCTTAACAATTCCGTATGTAAATCTATTTTTTTATCATTCTTTTGGAATAGATTCTAACCAATTTGCAACCTTAATGATGTTTGTAGCAATTTTAGTAACAATTTCAATTTTAATTGTTCCAATAATAAAAAAAAGGTATGGATATTGGGCAATTACTTACACGCAAGCATTGTCGGTATTTGCCCTTTTTGGAATGGCAACTTCAGATTATTTTAGCCATATAAGTTGGGTGATTTATATTGCCATAACCTGCTTTGTACTACGCCAACCTCTAATGAATTTAGCTGGTCCAATGACCTCAGAAATGACAATGTATTACGTAGGAAAGGAAAGCCAAGAATTAATGGCTTCTTTGGTTTCTACTATTTGGTCTGGCTCTTGGTTTATCAGTGCTATGATTTTTAGATTTCTAAGAAGTCAAGGTTTAGGATATGGTAGTATTTTTTATATTACTGTTGCATTGTATGTATTAGGAGTAACTGCTTACAACTTGCTAATCCACGATTTTGAGAAAAAGAAGAAAT
>JAHDDA010000124.1:1235-7805 GCA_020629595.1 Chitinophagales bacterium | reverse complement strand
CGAGTTAATTCTACTATCGGCTCCCCACATTAGTTTTTCTCGTAAAGTACGCATAAAGCTATGTCCTTCCAATCGAACAAGGTTTACACCAAATTTTTCTTTGGTAATTTTAATTTTATGTTCTTGGGTAAATAATCTGTATCTCGAATCTAAAGTACAAGAAAACTCGGAGCTTCTGCCTTCCACTTCAAAAGTTAATTCTACTGAATCGGGTAATACAATAGGACGAACATTTAAGTTGTGTGGTGCAACAGGAGTTAAAACAAAATTACCAGTTCTTGGTGCAATAATTGGACCACCACAACTCAATGAATAACCAGTAGAACCAGTTGGCGTTGAAACAATTAAGCCGTCTGCCCAATAAGAATTTAAGAAAATACCATTTACATAAGTATGAATACTAATCATTGCCGAAGTGTCTAACTTATGAATGGTAAACTCATTCAAGGCATAATTAAATTGACCAAAAAGAGTTTTATTACAAGCAAAATGAATTAGTGAACGCCTATCTAATTTGAATTTTCCTTTTTCTAATAATGTAATGGCTTCGGTTAGGGCATATTTACTACTACTGGTTAAAAAACCAAGTCTTCCAAAATTTATTCCCATTATGGGAATGTTAGAATCTTTAACCAACATTATAGAGTTTAGCAATGTACCATCGCCTCCTAAACTAAAAACAAAATCAATATCGCTAGGTAATTTGTCATGCAAAGCACAAACTTCACATAACAAGGAATCTATGTTTAACTTTTCCTTTATTTGTTTATAATATTCCGACTCAACAACAACCGTATGTTGTTTCTCTTTAAGGCAATTAAACAAATTGTTAACCAATTCAAGATGTTCATCTTTCAATACTCTACCGTAAATGGCTATTTTCATTAAATCTTAAATTTTATACAAACAGAACCGAAATTTAGGGAAAGTAAACCAAAAAATTACATTTTTGTAATAATGATTCAAAGTTACAAAACAATTAATTTAACTTCAGAAGGAGATTACAGAGAAAAAGGAAGTAAATTTTTAGCTTATGCTTATCACGTAGAAACTGAAGAGGATATAAGAGAAAATTTAGAATCCTTAAAAAAAATGCACCCAAAGTCAAGGCATTATTGTTATGCTTATCGTTTAGATTTAGAAGGAAATAACTTTAGGGCTAATGACGATGGCGAACCATCTGGAACGGCGGGGAAACCAATACTGGGACAAATTGACTCTAAAGAATTAACAAAAACATTGGTTGTTGTTGTACGCTATTTTGGAGGAAAAAAGTTAGGGGCTTCAGGTTTAATTAATGCTTATAAAGCTGCAGCTGAAGAAGCACTCAATAACAATGAAATCATTGAAATAAAACTACGTTCGATTCATATAATTACTTATGAATTTAAGCGTATGAATGATGTGATGCGCTGTTTAAAGCATCCTGAAGTTAAGATTTTATTACAAGATTATGCCGAAAAAAATATTATAAAATTCAGTATTCCGTTAGCCAATGAAAATGAAGTGTTAGAACCTTTATCTAAAATTTATGATATAGAGTTGAAAACATTAGATGAAATTGGAGAGTAATAAGGCATCAACTAAAAATTTTTATTATTAAATTTGATTATCAAAACTCTTACAAAATATTATTTCCAGCTCTTTTTATTTGTTGTTGCTCTATTGTGCAATTGCTTTGTTTTACTTGCTCAAAAGATTAACTCAGAGCAATTTAGCTTAGCTACACAAAAAAAAAATTACGCTGAAATTGAAGTATTAAAAAAAGATGTTGAACTTCAACTATCTGAATTTTTTGATAAATCAAGTGAGCTAATTTTATTTCATCAATCTGAAAGCCCAATTGGAAAGCATTTTTACTTTAAAAAAATCATTGAAGGATTTCCAATAGAAAATTCTTATGTTAAAGTTAATGTAACCACAGAAGGAAAGGTATTTCAAGCATATCATAATTTGTTCAAAAACGATGAGGTAAAACTTTTAAAAGCTCATAAAAAAACAAATTTAGATTTAAGCACCTTTCTAAACAAAGGAGCATACAGATTAGAAAAACCACAAGAAAAAGTTTGGTTGTTGAATCAGGCAAATTTGCTTGAATTATTTACAAAAGTCTATGTTCAGCAAGCAGATAAATATTTTACTCTATACTTTGATAAAAATAAAACTTTGTATCAAAAAGTTGACAGGTCTTTTTATTTTCAATCCTGTAAAAATCATATTCATAAAAACTGTGAACATCATTTCAATACCGATTCATTAATTCAAGTATCAGTTTTTTTGCCTGATCCACTAACATCTGCCGAAACTTACTATGGTGGCGATTTTGTTGATAATGAAGACAAAGATAATGAAGCTCTAAATGCACAAATTTTCAATAAAACGGTTCGTGCAAAATTTGAAAATGATAAGTTTATATTAGAAAACAACTTTATAAAAATAAATGATAATTTGCCTCCCAATACCTCCATTTTTCAATCGCAAGTACCAAACTTTGTACTTACCAGAAGCGATAATGGATTTGAAGATGTTATGGTTTATTACCACATAAGTAAGTTTCAAGAATATATTCAGAGTTTAGGCTTTTCTTTTACTGAAAAAGTTTTTGCCGATCCACATAGTTTAAATGGAGCCGACCAGTCTAGATTTATTGCCGATGCAAACGGAAAAATATATTTAGATTTTGGAGAGGGAAATGTTGATGATGCCGAAGATGCCGATGTGATTATTCACGAATATATACACGCCTTATCATATATGGCAAATAATTCTAATACTGGTGTGGAACGTAGGGCATTAGACGAAGCAATGGGAGATTATTTTGCAACTTCTTGGTCTAGGCAATTTAGCAATTTTAGATGGCAAGATATGTTTACTTGGGATGGACATAACGAGTTCTGGAACGGAAGAAATATGCAAACCAATAAGCGTTATCCAAGTAATGTAACCAATGATATTTATGGAAGTTCAGAAGTTTTTTCTTCAACTTTAATGGAAATTTATGAACATTTAGGAGCAGAAGTAACAGACAAGTTGGCACTTCAATTGCTTTATTTATTAACACCAAATATGAATATGCGAAATGCCGCCAATGCTTTATTAGAAGCCGATGATTTACTATTTGGTAGCGAAAATAAAACTGTAATTTCACAAATATTATACAAACGTGGTTTACTTACCAACTTGCAAATTTCTGCTGGAATTGATACTGTAATATGTTTGGGAAATAATGTAATATTAGGTGAAGAAGGTTGGAACTTTAACGGTTTGCAATTTAATTGGATTTCTAGTAATTTGAATGAAACAATTCAACAATCAGATTCTTCATTCATAAATGTAAACCCAATTGCAACCACTACTTACACACTACAAACCAATGATGAGAATTACGATACAACTTATGAAGATGAAGTAACCATTGTGGTAGAAACTTGTTTTAATGAGAACGAAAATGTTGTTTTGTTAAATACTCAAAACTTTGCAAATGGGGTAGGGGATTTACTTTTGTATTTTTCAGAAAATGTTGAAATGTACGATTACAAAGTGTATGATTTGAATGGAAGAATAATAAAAACAGCAAATTCAAGCTCAAATGAATCAACTTATTTAGAAATGCAAAACTTAACTCCTGGCGTTTATCTCATAAAGATTGAAATTAATAATTCAACAGATATGATTTTTAAAGTATTGAAAAGCAAGTAGTCTTTTTATTGATTATTGCTTTATACCAGAAATCTCAAGACTTATCAGCAAAATTTCAATCGGAAAACATTAGCACAGGAATTTCAGCATAAGCTGTCATAGTTTCGGCATAACTAATGGTAAATAATTTATTAAGCGTGCTTCTTTTGTGCCTAAACATTGCCAAAATATCTGTTGGGTTTTTAGCAATAAATTTATTTAATCCTTCAATTACTCCATTAGCTTCAATTTCAAAAATATCGTATTGTTCGTGTCCAATAGCTTCATCAGCAACTAATCTAAAATTTGCCAATTTTTTAGAATAGCTTTTAGTTTCTTCTAAAATTATATGCACAAAATTAAATTTGGCTTCAAACATTTGTGCGAAATTGTGTATTTGTGCAATTGCTTGCTGGCTTAATGCCGAAAAATCAGTAGCAAAGGTTATTTGTTGTATATCTTTATAAAAGCAATTTTTAGGAATTGCTAAAACAGGACAACTTACTTTTTTAATAATTCTTTCGGCTATACTGCCAAATAGCTTTTCGCCCCAACCACTGTTTCCTTTATTCGCAGTAATTAATAAATCAATTTGGTATTTGGTACAAGTGTTTACAACCTCATTAATAGTGTCTCCTTTAGAACTTATACAGTGAATAGGAATATTTTTCCAGAGATTGTTTTGTAACGAATTTGTAGCATTTTCAATAGCATTTCTAAATTTATTATTCGTTAATTTATTATTAGCTAAAATTTCTAAATCGCCAGAAATACCATCAAGCATAGCATCTTTGGGTTTCACATTCAATAAGTTAATTTCAGCATTAGTTTTTAAGGCTATTTGAATGGCATAAGAAAAAGCCCGTTGTGCAGGTTCAGAAAAATCTGTAGGGACAAGCAATTTTTTCATATAAACTTTAATATTATTTTTGAAGTTAAAATTTTTTTGTGAAATTTAAGTTGTTTTATCAAAAAAATATTGTTTTTAGACTCGTAACATTTGTATTAACTTTGTTATTGGTTTGAATTTGAAAAAATAAAATATATGATGAACAAAAAACAAAAAGATTGGGTAAAAATAGATGCAGAGCATTCTTGGAGAATGTTTAGAATTATATCGGAATTTACTGATGGATTTGAAAAAATGAATAGAATTGGACCTTGTGTTTCTATTTATGGTTCGGCACGTACTAAGCCAGATGATAAATATTACAAAATGGGTGTTGATATAGCCAAAAGAATTGTAGCAGAAGGATATGGTGTGATTACTGGTGGTGGACCTGGAATTATGGAAGCTGGTAATAAAGGTGCTCAAGAAGCAGGAGGAGCTTCGGTAGGATTGAATATAGTTTTACCATTTGAGCAATTTGCCAATGAGTTTGTTGATTTAGATAAATTAATTAATTTCCGTTACTTCTTTGCTCGAAAAGTAATGTTTGTAAAATATGCACAAGCATTTGTTTTATTACCCGGTGGTTTTGGAACGTTAGATGAATTGTTTGAATCTATAACCCTAATTCAAACCAAAAAAATAGATCCTGTTCCTGTAATTTTAGTAGGTACAGAATTTTGGGGTGGTATGATGGACTGGATTACCTCTGTTTTACGTGATGAGTTTAAAACCATTAGCCCTTCAGATATGGATTTATTTACAGTAACCGATGATCCTCAGGTGGTAATTGATACTATAAATGATCATTACCAAAATGTTGAAGTTGCTCCAAACTTTGAGTATTAAAATAATATAAATATTAGATTTATTAGAGACGTAGCACAGCTACGTCTTTTTTGTTTACTTTAATCCATTTTTTGGGCTACAACCACATAAGTAGGGAAAAAATAACTTGCTCGTTCAATTATTTCAACTATTTCAAAGCCGCATACAAATAAAAATACCTCAATTTCATTTATAGTAAAAGTTCTCAAAATAGCTTCATCTGTTGCAATATTAGTTGATGTGTTTTTTTCTGTTTTTGTATAAACTGCCTTCCATTTAACATCTAATCCATTATCAAGTTGTGGATACCAATAACTGTTTCGTTGGTATAAGATATTTTTCACTTTTATAGTTTGTTGGCTTGTAGGTTTGTTTGTAATTAAAGGAATAAATTTATTAGCATCAATAAAATCGAATGCTAAAATTCCATTTTTATTCAAATTAGTGTTAATTGTCTTGAAAGTTGTTAGAATTTCATCATTCATCAATAAATAACTAATGCTTCTTGCGGTAATTATAGAACTTTCAACTTTTTTGTCTAACCTAAAGTTTCTCATATCGCCTAGAATGAAAATACCGTTAGGATGCTTTATCTTCGCCAAATCAAGCATTTCAATACTAATGTCTAAACCAATATAGGAAAAGTTATTTTGCTCAAAGTATTTTGCTAAATTTCCTGTGCCACAAGCTAAATCCAAGACTTCCCTTAATTTGAATTTGTTTAAAATACCAGCATATAATTCAAATTCATTTTCATAATTAATAAGTTGGCTATAAAACAACTCATAAATCTCTGCCAATTCATTGTATAATTTACTCACAAATTCTAAGTTAAAATTTATAGTTTTAAAAACAAAAAAATAAAAGCTAATTTACCTTTGCACAACCATTTGAGATTTTAATGGTTACTAATCTAAAGATTATTCTGTGCAAAAGAAATTATTGACATTTTTACTACTTTTTGGCATTCCTTTGGGAATAGGGTATATTATTCTGCCTTCTCTCACAAGCCAGAGAATTAACAGTCCTTTTTTAATTCGTCCGAAGTTAAAAAAAATGTATCCTAATGTAAAGGGAAGTAATCTTGAATCTAAAAGTACCATTGAAAAAAATGATACACTTTGGCATCAAATTCCTCCATTCCAACTACTTAATCAAGATAGCATAGCTTTTAC
>JAHDDA010000124.1:0-1135 GCA_020629595.1 Chitinophagales bacterium | reverse complement strand
GGTTCTGCCGATGATTTATTCGACTTATCTAATGAGGGATATTTTATGTATGCTGCACCAGCAACAGAGCCAGATGCTGAAGAAGAATTTGACCATAGTGGGAAATTAATTTTGGTAGATAAAGAAAGAGTAATAAGAGGAAATTATTATGGGTTAGACTCATTAAAAGTCGATGAGCTAATTAGAGATATAGAGGTTTTAAGATTAGAATATCCCAATTTAAAGAAAAGGCAAGCAGATTTAGAATATATTCCACCAAATAAACAAAAAAAGTAATAAGTACTATTAAAAATTACTACTATGGAAATGAAACCAATGATACCAGCAAAGCACGCCGATAAAGCCTTTTGGTCAATTATTCCAATATCAATATTGGTACTTGTACTGGTATGGATTATGGCTACGGTAGATGCTCCAAATGTTCAGTTGCCATTTAATATAAAAATTTTACCCAAGTTTCACGCAATATTGAATGCAGGGGTTTCAATGTTGCTCATAGGAAGCTTTTTTGCGATAAAAAAACGAAACATTAAAGCTCACATGATGATGAATATGATGGCTTTAATGTTGTCGGCAATGTTTTTGATTTCTTATGTTATTTACCATACATTTTCTGATAGTACATATTTTGGCGATGCTAATTTTGATGGTATTTTAACAGATGCAGAAAAAGAAGCAGTTGGAGGAATGAGAATTGTATATTTGCTAATTCTATTGAGTCATATTGGTTTAGCTGCGGTAATATTCCCAATTATTCTTTACACATTTATGAGTGCATTTACAGCACAATTTGGAATGCATAAAAAACTAGTAAAATGGACTATGCCTTTGTGGTTGTATGTGTCAATTACTGGTGTTGTTATTTACTTTTTAATTTCACCATATTATGGATAAGATAAAATATTTAAAGGTCATTACAACTATTTTATTATTCTTATTTTTAGCTATAAATTTTGAAATAGTTGCTCAATGTCCAATGTGCAAAGCTGCAGCAGAGCAAAATTTAGCTAACGGAGGTACAGCTGCTAAGGGGTTGAATAAAGGAATTTTATATCTTTTGGCAACGCCATACTTGTTGGCAATATCTATAGGAGGCTTTTGGTGGTATAAAAATCACAGAACTTCCAATACTTAA
>JAHDDA010000123.1:4283-7807 GCA_020629595.1 Chitinophagales bacterium | reverse complement strand
ATTGATAATGATGCTTGGAGTACCGATTTTTTTCAAAACATAGATTCGCTTAATTACAATGGACCATACTTACAAAGATTGGTAAATCCAGCAGTAGTTGATACAACCTCTTATTTAGATTTGGTGATAAATACCGTAAAAGAAACATCTCCAACATTCATAACTTCTTGGTTAGGTTTTTCAGATGCATTGATTTACAGTGCCTCTGGTGGTGGATTCATAACAGGAAATTTGTTTGGTGTTTTTCAATGCGATTTAGATCCTTCGATGGTTGGAGCTGGCGATGCTACTTCTTTGACTGATAAAACTATTTTTAAAGAAAATTACCAAAAAGTGTTAGATGGAATAATTGAAAACTCACCTGACACGCCAAATCTTGTTCTAATGAATTTGCCATTAGTAACTTACCTTCCGTATTTTTCTGCCGTTAATACAGCCTTAAAATACAGACCTGAAATGACAGAAATTCCAGAAGATTACCTAGATACATTATACGTACGCAGAGTTCCAAATTGTGAGACCTTAATTCCTGTATATGGAACAACTAATGAAGATACCATTCAGGCAGATGCTGACGACTTCCCCTTATTAACAACAAGGTTCAGTTTTGGAGAAACTCCAGCTTTTAGCTGTGAGACAAGTAATGAACCTCATGGATTTTCCCCTAATGTTCCCTTGCTAAATTCTGAGTTTTTAGACGCCGATGAAGAAATATTAGTTCGTGCAAGAATTAATCAGTACAATAATGTAATTGATGAATTAGGGGACGAATATGGATTTTTGGTAGTTGATATGAATGACTTACTAAAAAAAATTACCGAAGGTCGTGTTTATAATGGAGTTGACGTAAATGCAGAATACTTAACTGGCAATTTTTACAGCTTAGATGGTTTACATTTTACACCACTTGGCAATGCAATAGTTACAAATCATATAATAAACAAAATGAACGCCCATTATGGTTGTAATATTCCAAGATTAAATGTGGTTGATTATCCTTCAATTTCGTTTCCTTAAACTATTTTACAAATAGCTTCATATAAATTTTACCGTTTTAACATTGAATACTTTGAATATTTTTAAATTTGTATTCTTAACCTTTGTCAATTTTGACTATGAAAATAAAAATTCTATTACAACTTTTATCCTTACTAATTACAGTAAATATAGTTGCTCAAACAGCCAAAATTAAAGGTACTCTAATTGATAGTAGTGATAATTTACCATTAATTGGCGTTACAGTTGTTACCTCCACTGGTATTGGTACTACTACCGATTTGAACGGTCAATATGTTCTTAAACTTTCAAAAGGTAGCTATAAAGTTTTTTATTCTTATGTTGGATATGAAACCATAACAAAAGAAATAGATTTAGAAGAAAACGAAGTAAAGTTTATTGATTTACAACTGCAAGAATCAGCACAAAGTTTGGAAACAGTTGTTATAAGCACTAGTAAATTTAAAAAAGAATTAAAAGAATCTGTTGCGAGTGTTGAGGTAATTGGTGCTTCTTCAATTCAAAACAGAGTTTCTACAAATTTAATAGAAGCAACACGAACAATTCCCGGTTTTCAGGTCATTGACGGACAACCTTCAATAAGAGGAGGAAGTGGTTTTGCTTATGGTGCAGGAAGTAGAGTAATTGTTGTAGTTGATGGTCAGCCACTAATGTCGGCAGACAGAGGCGATGTTAAGTGGAATTTTATTCCTTTAGAAAATGTAGAACAAATTGAAGTCTTAAAAGGTGCCGCTTCCGTTTTATATGGTGCGAGTGCTTTAAATGGTATTATTCATCTAAAAACTGCCGAACCCAAAAAAGAACCATATACTTCACTTTCAGTTTATAATAAAGTTTTTGGAACTCCAGCACGTGCAATTTCAAAATGGTGGACTACACCAAGGCACATAACTGGAATTACCTTTGCACACCGAAGAAAAATTGGTCGTTTCGATTTAACATTGGGAGCAAACTTACACGACAATCAATCATATTTAGATGGTGCTGATGAACGCCATTCAAGGTTTACTATGAACCTACGTTACAGACCTAAGTTTAATAGATTAACTTATGGAATAAACGCCAATTACACTGATTCTTACGAACAAATTTATGTAATTTGGGAAAATGCCGAAAATGGAATTTTACAATCGGATGATACAAACCCAAAGTATTACAGATTTCTAAACTTCAATATTGATCCTTGGGTCAACTTTTTTGATAAAAGTAATGGAAAACACACCTTAAAAACTCGCTATTACAAAACTCGACAATTTTTAACAAGAAGTAATAGCGATGGAGATTTATACAATTTAGACTATCAATATTTAAAAGAATTTTCTTTCAACTTAAATTTAATAGTAGGTACAAACTATATGTTCAGAGATATGCGAAGTGAGGATTTGGGAAGTTTTAACGCAAGCCAGACTTCATTTTTTGCACAGGCAGATCAACGAATTGGGAAACACAACTTTTCTGCGGGAATGAGAGCAGAAACATATAGAATTGACAGCCAACAATCTGAAGTAATTCCATCTTTTAGATTAGGAGCAAATTTTCATTTGAATCCAAAAAGTAATTTAAGAGCATCATTTGGACAAGGCTATCGCTTACCAAGTTTTATAGAGAGTTTTGTTAGTGTTAGTGCTGGTGAATACATCAATATTTTACCAAACCCTGGGCTAAAGCCAGAAAATGGCTGGAGTGCCGAATTAGGTTGGCGTAGAAGTTTTGGCAATAATAAAACTGCTGGATTCTTTGATTTTGCTACTTTTTGGCAAGAATACGAAAATATGATTGAGTTTCAATTTGGTTATTATGCCGAAGCGCTTGATAGTTTAGTACAACTAGGCTTAGTTGATGAAGAGGATTTGGAAAACCCAATAGCTGCCTTTGGATTTCGTTCTAACAACATAAGTAAAACCAGAATTGCTGGTTTTGAAACAAGTATGAATGTTTCCCATAAGTTCAATGATAATAATTCAATGAGAGCCAACCTTGGCTACACCTATGTTTATCCCATTGATTTATCTTCTTATCAATATTTACAAAACGACTCTATTGAATATGCCGATACCATTACTAATTTAATTAAGCCGGGACAATATATTAAAAATGCTATTGGAGCTTTTATTTCAGACCCTTCAGATCCTGAATTAAGTAATTTGCTAAAATATCGTTTTCGCCATACGGTTACAGGCGAATTAGAATATATTGGTAAAACATTTGACTTTGGATTCAACTTTAATTTTTATAGCCACATGGAAGAAATTGATGAAATTTTTTATGGAGAAGGCGAATGGGGAAGCATTGTAGGCTTGTTAATTGATGGAGGGCAACCAATTAGAGGACTTAGAGAATGGCGAGAAGCAAACAAAGGAGGCATTTGGGTTTTAAATGCAAGAGCAGCTTATAAAGTTTCCGATAAATTTAAAATTCAATTTGGTGTTGAAAATCTTTTAAATAAAGAATACGCCATTCGTCCTGCACGATTAGAAGCACCAAGAACTTATGTAATGCAATGTAAT
>JAHDDA010000123.1:2268-4183 GCA_020629595.1 Chitinophagales bacterium | reverse complement strand
AAAATTTTGATATAGATAAACACATTCAACAATGGTTTGCAGAAGATGTAGGCAATGGCGACCACAGTGCTTTAGCGGCTATTCCGAAAGAAGCAGAAAGAAAAGTAAGACTATTGGTAAAAGATGAAGGTATTATTGCAGGAATAGAGTTGGCGAAATACATTTTCAATTATGTAGATAAAGATTTTGTTTTCGAGCAGTTTATTAGTGATGGAGAAAAAGTGAAATTTGGAGATATTGCTTTCACAGTTGCTGGAAATGCTCAAAAATTACTAACTACCGAACGCTTGGTTTTAAACCTTATGCAACGAATGAGTGGAATTGCCACTAAAACAAACAAATTTGTAGAACTTACAGAAGGCACGAATGCTAAACTTTTAGATACAAGAAAAACAACTCCAGGACTTCGACAGATTGAAAAATGGGCAACAAGAATTGGTGGTGGATACAATCACCGAATGGGTTTATACGATATGGTTATGCTAAAAGATAATCACGTAGATTTTTGTGGTAGCATAGAAAAAGCTGTTTCGCAAACAAGAAAATACTTAGCCGAAAAAAACTTAGATATTAAAATTGAAGTTGAAGTAAGAAATCTTGATGAATTACAACAAGTTTTAGAAACAAAACAAGTTGACAGAGTTATGCTTGATAATTTCACTCCAGAAAGAGTAACCGAAGCATTGGAACACATAAAAAATTCTGGAGTTAATATAGAAGTTGAAGCATCAGGAGGAATTACCTTAGAAACTATTCGTAGTTTTGCACTCACAAATGTTGATTATATTTCTGTTGGAGCTTTAACACACTCGTTCAAAAGTTTGGATATGAGTTTGAAAGCAATGAAATAATATTATCATCTATCACAATTAGACTAAAATTCATCATTTATAACTCATCATTCACAACCTATGATTAAAACAAACAATCCAGCACTAAAATCTTGGATTTCAGTACCAGAAAACTCAGATTTCCCCATTCAAAATATACCTTTTGGTGTTTTTAAAACTGAAACTAAAGATGCCAGAATAGGAACAATAATTGGCGAAACAATAATTGATATTAAAACACTAAATCAATTAGGTTATTTTGCCGATTTAGATTTTGATACTTCTTGTTTAGAAGGCACTTTATTAAACGACTTTCTAAGTTTATCTAAAAAAGAATGGAGAGCCGTTCGCCAATGTATTTCCGATATTTTTAATATAGAAAACAACTCATTAGCAATAAATGAAGCACATAAAAGTCAGATTTTACAACCAGCAGCTTCAGTTGAAATGCAAATGCCTGTAAAAGTTGGTGATTATACCGATTTTTATGCAAGTAAGGAACACGCAACTAATGTTGGAACAATGTTTCGTGATCCAAACAATGCACTTTTACCTAATTGGTTACATTTACCTGTTGGTTATCATGGCAGAGCTTCTTCAATAATTACAAGCGGACAAGCCATTCATCGCCCGAAAGGACAAATGCGACCAGATGCTGAAAAGCCACCAGTTTATGGTGCTTGTAAACTGCTTGATTTTGAGTTGGAAGTTGGTTATATTATGGGACAAGGAAAACCAATGGGCGATTCAATTTCTACAGCCGAAGCAGATGATTATATCTTTGGATTAGTTCTTTTCAATGATTGGTCGGCACGAGATATTCAAAAATGGGAATATGTGCCTTTAGGACCATTTTTGGGTAAAAACTTTGCCTCTTCTATTTCTCCTTGGATTGTAACTTTAGATGCTTTAGAACCATTTAGAGTTCCAGCACCTAAGCAAGAAGTAGAAGTGCTACCCTACTTACAATACGAAGGCGATAAATCTGTAGATATAAATTTACAAGCCTTAATTAAAACTGATAATGGTGATGAAAATGTGATTTGTAATTCCAATTTTAAGTATATGTACTGGACAATGGAACA
>JAHDDA010000123.1:0-2168 GCA_020629595.1 Chitinophagales bacterium | reverse complement strand
AAATTATGGCAAAAATGGACGACTTCAGATGGTTTGAAGTCGTTTATTGGCTATGATAATAAAATTGAATTGAAAGCTTTAGGAGCTTATGAAATTTACTTTTTACAAGAAATGCCCAAAGGATTGCGTGGAGGAGAAGGCAATATTATTTTAAGTTTTTTAGAAAACAAAATGTTGTCTTTCACTTGGAATGCACCTCCACAATTTCCAAAAGTGCGAAATCATAAACACAAAACCTTTGTAGTGCTTGAATTTAAAACTATTTCAAAAAATGAAACACAACTAACGCTAAATCATTTGGGCTGGATAAATGATAAGGAAGAATGGATAAAAGTTTTTGAATATTTTCAGAATGCTTGGCAAACTGTTTTTAAATGGTTAGAGGAAAGTTTACACTAATTTCTTCTCCATTTTAAAATGTGGAATACCCACTTCATCAAATTTTTCTCCATAAGTATTGTAGCCATTTTTCACATAAAAAGGAACAGCAACTTCTCTTGCATGACAAAACATAATGCTTTTTCCTTTTTCTAAAGCAACATTTTCTGAAGCTTTCACCAATTGAGTTCCAATGCCTTTAGTTTGCACGTTTTGAGCAACAGCTACTTGTCGCATTTTCATTTTTTCGGAATTATAATCCATTAAAACCAAACAACAAACTAATTCATCTTTTTCATTATAACCAGCCAAATGCAATTGGTTAAATTCAGCATCTAATTGCTCTTTTGTAAATTTTAACCCCAATGGTTTTCTTAATATATCATCACGTAAATTAATTGTTTCTTTATGGGCATTACTTCCAAATTCAACCAATTCAAATCTTAATTTCATACCTTTGTTGTGCTTAATTTTTGCGTAAAATTACAAAATTTCATAAAATGGAAAAGCAAGATTATTTTAAAGCTTCTTTAGAATTACATAAAAAGTATAAAGGAAAAATTTCGGTTCAACCCAAATTCCCTGTGGTTACAAAAGACGATTTATCAATGGCTTATAGCCCTGGAGTTGCCGAACCTTGTAAAGAAATACATAAATCTCCAGAAACTATTTGGGATTATACCAACAAACAAAATACTGTAGCTGTTGTTAGCGATGGCTCGGCTGTTTTAGGTTTAGGAAACATTGGTGCTGAAGCAAGTATTCCTGTTATGGAAGGGAAAGCTCTACTTTTTAAGAAATTTGCAGGAATTGATGCTTTTCCTATATGTTTAAAAACACAAAATGTAGATGAAATTGTAAATATTGTTAAAAATATTTCACCAGTTTTTGGCGGCATAAACTTAGAAGATATTTCTGCCCCACGTTGTTTTGATGTTGAAGCAAAATTACAAGATTTGGGTATTCCTGTTTTTCATGACGACCAACATGGGACAGCCATTGTTTTACTGGCGGCATTGATAAACGCTTGCAAAGTAACAGGCAAAAATATAGAAGATTTAAAAATTGTGGTAAATGGTGCTGGAGCAGCTGGTGTAGCCATTACAAGAATGTTGCGATGTATAAATTTTGACGCAAATATTTGTGTAGCTGTAAAAAATATTATTGTTTGTGATTCAAAAGGAATAATTCATAAAGAAAGAAATGATTTGAATTGGATTAAACAAGAAATTCTCAATTACACCAATATAAACAACGAAACAGGTTCAGTAAAAGATGCCATTAAAAATGCAGATGTTTTTATAGGTGTAAGCGTTGCTAATTTACTTAATTCAGATGATATAAAAACAATGGCTGAAAAACCCATTATTTTTCCTATGGCAAATCCAATACCCGAAATAATGCCTGATGATGCTTATAAAGGCGGTGCTGTAATTGTTGGAACAGGTAGAAGCGATTTTCCAAATCAAGTAAACAATGTTTTAGCTTTTCCAGGAATTTTTAAAGGAGCATTAAAAGTAAAAGCAAAGGCAATAACTCCAAAAATGAAATTGGCGGCTGCTTATGCATTAGCAAATTGTGTTAAAAGACCTAGTAAAGAAAAGGTTATTCCTTATGCTTTAGATATGGAAGTTGTAAGCAAAGTATCGAAAGCTGTTGCAAATGCTTATGAGGAATAGTGAGATTATATAAAAAAGAAAAGCCTTAATTTTCTTAGAAAATTAAGGCTTTTATGGTAGCGAGGGTGAGATTCGAACTCACGACTTCAGCAGTATGAATGCTGCGCTCTA
>JAHDDA010000122.1 GCA_020629595.1 Chitinophagales bacterium | reverse complement strand
GTTCTATCACACCACAATTCTTTCAATATCGGCACCAACAGCTTGCAAGCGTTGTTCTATATTTTGGTAGCCACGATCTATTTGTTCAATATTACTAATAATACTTTGTCCTTTGGCACTTAGTGCCGCCATTAGTAATGAAATTCCTGCACGTATATCGGGCGAACTCATTTTAATGCCTCGCAATTGTGCCTCACGTGCCAAGCCAATAACTACGGCTCTGTGCGGATCGCATAAAATTATTTGAGCCCCCATATCAATTAACTTATCGGTAAAAAACAAACGGCTTTCAAACATTTTTTGGTGTATCAATACGCTTCCTTTTGCTTGTGTGGCTACTACCAAAACTATGCTTAATAAATCGGGTGTAAAACCGGGCCAAGGCGCATCGGCTATGGTTAAAATAGAGCCATCAATAAACTTGGTAATTTCATAAATTTCTTGCTCTGGAATATGAATATCACCTGCTGTATTTATATCGAATTGTATGCCCAGTCGTCCAAAAACACTAGGAATTATTCCTAAGGCTTCTGGTTTTGCATCTTTTATTACAATATCTGATTGCGTTAGTGCCGCCATTCCTATAAAACTACCAATTTCAATCATATCGGGTAGGCAAGTATGTGTGCAACCGCTTAATTTATCAACGCCTTCTATAATTAATAAATTAGAACCAATACCAGAAATATTTGCCCCCATACTATTCAGCATTTTACAAAGCTGTTGTAAATATGGTGCACAAGCAGCATTGTAAATCGTTGTTTTTCCTTTTGCCAAAACAGAAGCCATAATTAAATTTCCTGTTCCAGTAACAGAGGCTTCGTCTAAATGCAAATACGCCCCCTTTAAGCTATTTGCATCTATTTTAAAAAGGTTGTTTTCTTTATCAAAATCGAAAGTTGCCCCTAATTTTTGAAAACCCAACAAATGCGTATCAATTCTTCGGCGACCTATTTTATCACCACCAGGACGTGGAATATAGGCGTGGTGAAAACGCCCCAATAAAGGACCCAATGTTGTAACCGATCCTCTAATTTGGCGAGCTTTGTGTTGGTATTCTTCGGTAAGTAGTTTATCTAAATCTACATTATCGGCTTGAAAAGTGACAGCGTTGGGTGAATGTTTGGTTGTTTTTACGCCTAAATCTTCTAAAAGACTTATCAAAAATCGAATATCTCTAATATCGGGTAAATTGTTTACTCTTATGGGTTGATCTGAAAGCAAAGTAGCACATATTATTTGTAATGCTTCATTTTTTGCTCCTTGTGGTGTTATTTCTCCTTTCAGTTGGTTTCCACCATTAATTTTAAATGCCTGACTCACTTGCTTTTTAGTTTAAGAGTTTATGAAATAATGAGTTGTTGAGTTTTTTTAACAATATTACAAATTCAATAACAAAAAAACACCAATAAAATTTTAAAGCAATGAATTTTAATGTTTAATTATGATTTTCCCAAATTGTCATAAACTTTTAAAACACCTTTTGCCATTTTTTCTTTTGAAAACTGCTTATTTACCCAATTTTTTGCCGCTGTTTCTAAGGTTTGTTTTAAATCGTTGTTTTCTATTAGTTGTAAAATTAAGTTCGATAGGTTTTTAACATCAGCAACATTAGCCAATAATCCAGTTTTTTGGTGCAAAACAGATTCGGGTAAACCACCTGCATTAGTAGAAACAACTGCTACTCCAGCCGCCATTGCATCTAATACTGTTGTGCCTAAGCCTTCTTCTTTTGAAGTCATTAAAAAAATATCTAATTGCGGTAAAATCTCAGCAATATCATTTCTAAAACCTGTTAAGGTAAAATATGTAGTAAGTTTCAATTCTTTTATTCGCCTTTCAATAATAGAACGTTCCTTCCCTTCACCAATTAAAACAAAATGCACTTTTTTATTGGTTTTATTTATAATTTGTTGGGCAACTTCAACAAAAGTTATTAAATCTTTATGATCTGAAAGTGCCGAAGCATTGCCAATTAAAATGCTTGTTTTATCTATTTTTAATTCATTTTTAAAATTGTTTCCTCCAATAAAACGTTTAGTATCCACCCCACTATGCACTGTTGTTAATCTGCTTTTGAGTTGAATATCTTTTGAAATTACATTTTTAATTTTTTCGGAAACACAAATAATTTTTTTCAGCCAAAAATGATTGTATTTAAAACGAGTAAACCAATTTTTATTCAACTCAAAATCAACTCTACGTGTAAAAACCATTGGTATTTTCATACCAAATAAACAGCTTGCTAAAATACCCATATTTAGGGCGTGTGCATCATGAAGGTGTATAATATCAATTTTATTTTGCTTTGCTATTTCGGCTAAAAACCGTATGGTAACTAAATTAAAATGATGTGCATTTTTTAGGGTTATGTGCTTCCAATTATTGGCTATACATTTTTGTTGCATAACGCTTTTTTGTGGGCATACCAAAAGCTGCTTGTGTTGCTGAAGTAGCTCTATTTCTTCAAACAACCAATACACTTGCTGTTCGCCGCCTCGCCAGCTTTTAGGGGTTGAAAGGTGAAGAATATTCATTTTGCTTAGTAATTGTAGTTGATTAACTTACAACATCAAATTTTTTCAATCTCAAAACTATAACTTTGCTGTAATATTAGCGTAGAATTTTGAAAAGTTCGCAAACTTTTCACTTTTTGCTTCTCACTATTCACACAAAAGATGAACTATATTTTTGCCGAGGGACTTTCAAAAATGTATGCCGAAAAGCAACTTTTTGAAAACATAGATATAAGTATTAACAAAGCTCAACGAGTTGCCTTAATTGCCAGAAATGGAACGGGCAAAACAACCCTTTTACGTTGTATTGCTGGAATTGATGTTCCAGATGCAGGGCGATTAGAAATTCACCCACACATTAGTATTGGGTATTTAGAGCAACTAACAGATTTACCTGAAAATGCTACGGTAAACGAGGCTATTTTTCAAACGGAAAATCCAATTCTTCAGTTAATAAAACAATACGAAGAATGTGTAATGCTTCAGGAGGTAAGACCAAGTGCCGAACACGCCCAAAAGTTGCAAGATTTAATGCAAGAAATGGAACAAAAAGGTGCGTGGGATTATGAGGTTAAGATGAAAGAAATTTTATCTAAACTGAAAATAACCAATATGCAACAAACTGTTGCTACCCTTTCGGGAGGGCAAAAAAAACGCATTGCTCTTGCCGCTATTTTAGTGCAACAGCCCGATTTAATGATTTTAGATGAGCCTACCAACCACCTCGATATTGAAATGATTGAATGGCTTGAAGGCTATTTGAATAAATCTAAATCGGCAATACTTTTGGTTTCGCACGATAGGTATTTTATTGATGCCATTACCAATGAAATTATTGAAATTGAAAAGGGAAATTCTTATAAATACAAAGGTAATTATGCTTACTATTTAGAAAAAAAAGCCGAACGCCACCAAAATATGCGTGCCAATTTAGAAAATGCACAACGCTTGTACAAACGAGAACTAGATTGGATGCGAAGACAACCCAAAGCAAGAACTACAAAAGCAAAATCTCGAATTGATTCGTTTTTTGATGTAAAGAAAAAAGCCCACCAAAAAGTAGGAGAAGAAAGTGTACAGCTTAATATTAAAACAGAACGCATTGGTTCTAAAATTTTAGAGTTTCATTATGTGAATAAGTCTTTTGGAGATTTAAAAATAATGGAAGACTTTTTTTACAAATTTAGACGATTTGAAAGAGTAGGTATTGTTGGTGAAAACGGAACAGGTAAAACCACTTTTTTGAAAATGATAATGGGCGAAGAAAAGCCAACTTCTGGTAAAATTGTAATAGGCGAAACAGTAAAAATTGGTTATTATAGGCAAGAAGATAATTCGCTAAATGAAAGTAAACGCATAATTGAAACCGTTAGAGATGTTGCCGAGTTTATTCAGTTAGAAAAGGGACAAAAATTAACCGCCGCCGCTTTGTTAGAACGTTTTTTATTCCCTCGTTCAAGGCATTATGATTATGTTTCGGTACTTAGTGGTGGTGAAAAACGAAGATTGCACTTGCTCACTATTTTAATGCAAAACCCCAATTTTTTAATTTTAGATGAGCCTACCAACGATTTAGATTTAATGACCTTAAATGTGTTGGAAGACTTCTTATTAGAATTTCCAGGTTGCTTGCTAATTGTTACCCACGATAGGTATTTTATGGATAAATTAGTGGAGCATTTATTTGTGTTTGAAGGACAAGGTAGGGTGCGTGATTTTCCAGGAAATTACACACAATATAGATTAGCAGTAGCAAAAGAAAAACGAGAAAAAGCCGAAGAAAAAGCAAAAAAAGCTGAAAATACTGTTGCCGAAAAAAAGGAAAAAACGTGGAAGCAACCTCAAGAAAAAAGAAAACTTTCGTATAAAGAAAAAAGAGAATTTGAAGGTTTAGAAAGCGAAATTGAACAGCTTGAAATACAAAAAGCTGAATTGGAAAACAAATTAGGTGGCGGTGGCGAAACCCAACAAATAATGGAATGGTCTAATGAACTTTCAAATGTTTTAGTAGAACTTGAAAGTAAAACCGATAGATGGATTGAACTAAGCGATTATGCTTAAAAGCCTGTATTAAAAATATTGAAGGGTTTATTAAACTAGATTTTATACCACAATTCCTGCTATAAAAGTGCATTTTGTTTAACATTTTATAAAAAAAACAGAACAAAACAACTCATTGCAACTTTGTTTAACTTATATTAGCAGAAGATTAAACAAAAAATATTACTATGTCTAATCCGAAAAACTTTACTACATCAGTTATTGGTTTATCTTCAAACTTAAAGCCTTTTGCTATTAATCTTACACAAGATATTGAAGATGCTAATGATCTTGTACAGGAAACTATATTTAGAGCTTTAACTAATGAAGATAAATTTAGAGAAGGGACAAATTTGAAGGCTTGGCTTTTTACCATAATGAAAAATATTTTCATAAATGGATACAGACGCAAGGTAAAACGCAAAACCATTATTGATACAACCGATAATTTAT
Organism: Chitinophagales bacterium; assembly: GCA_020629595.1. Lineage (GTDB taxonomy): Bacteria > Bacteroidota > Bacteroidia > Chitinophagales > UBA2359 > JAHDDA01. The sequence continues at coordinate 2,821 of JAHDDA010000122.1, read as the reverse complement.
ACTACATTAACACAACATCTTCTAAAAGTGTGGTTTCTAACCGTTCGGAAGCCAATTTTATGATGGAAGATATTATGAATGCCATTGTAGAACTTGACGATGATTATAGAGTACCTTTTATGATGCACTACAAGGGCTTTAAATACCAAGAAATTGCCGAAGACTTAAACCTACCATTAGGTACAGTAAAAAGTAGAATCTTTTTTGCTCGTAAAGACCTTAAAGAGAAATTAAAGGTGTATGAAAATGATAAAAATTGTGGTGAAGCAAGAAAAAAATAGTAAAAAAGCCCCGTAAAGTTAATTTTGATTGAAAGCAGTATATATTTAAAAGTATGCTGCTTTTTTTAATTTATCCGTTTTGTAGCAAACGTAAATTTGTAAATAATAATCATAAGCATACTCACCAAAAAGCTACACAAAATACGCATTGATATACTAATGAAAAAGGTAAAATCCCAAGCTTCAATAATAAAATAAAAAATATGGTGTGCCAATACTCCAATAGAGGTGTAAGCAACAAACCACTGAAAACCTAATTTTGGAGAACCTAAGTCTTCAATTTCATTATACCCCAACCTTGGCTGAAAAAATTGTAAAATAGCTGGGCGTATGAAAGCCAAAAATACCGCAGCCGATGCGTGCATTCCTAAGGTGTTTACATTTGCATCAACTATTATTCCTGTAAAAAAAGCCAATAACATCAACAACCAAGGCTTGGTTGTTCGTGCAAATAATAAAATTATAAGTGGGTAAATATAAGGATTGATAAAATTGTGTAACTCAATTTCGTTGAGTACAAATAATTGAAGGAACAATAAGCCCAAAAAACGAACAACATTTAATATGAATAAATTATCTTTCATTACTGCACACCTTCTAAGGTTTCATTTTCAAGTTTTAATTGTTCTTCTTTAAGTTTATAGTTTATAACATAAATATTTTTAAGCGTACTAAAATTGGTAGCAAATTCTACTTCAATATCATAAAAACTATCGCCTTCTTCTTTAATGGCATTGGTAATTGTTCCAATAAAAATTTTATCTGGAAAAATAGATGATTGTCCAGAAGTAAAAATGCTATCGCCAATAGGTACGTTTACATAAGCAGGAATATCTTTTAATTTTCCGAAACGAGCATCTACTCCATTCCATTGTATAGAGCCAAAGTTATTGGTAGATTTCATAACGGCACTTATTAAAGATTCTTTATGAATTAAGGTCATAACGGTTGCAAAATTACTCGATACATTTTTTATAATTCCTACCACGCCATTTTCGGCTATTACGCCCATTTCAGGTTTTATACCATCTTTACTTCCTTTATTAATAGTTAAATAATTGTATTGTTTGTTTACCGTTTTATTAATTACTCTTGCACTTTCCACTTCGTATTTCAAACCCAAAACTAAAGTATTGCTTTCTTCTACATTAACTGTATCTACTTTATTATTAAGCACAGCTTGAAGCAAACTTTTATTGTGATTAACTAATTGTTCATTTTCGGTAGAAAGCTGAAAATAACCACCTATGCCACTAAGCGAATTATCGAAAAAAGCATTTACAATGTTGGCACTATGCAAATAGCTAACTCTCTGGTAATGATGATGATTAATAATTAAAATAAAGCATACTAATTCTAGAAATAGAAAGGTAAAAAAAGGAATTATTCTACTTAGAAATTGCAGTAAAGTATGCATACTTTTATTTTAAGTAAGCTATTAAGTTTAGTAATAAAATTATGATTTACTAATTAAAAACGGATATTTTTCTGGAGCTTCCAACGCTTTACCTGTACCACGAACTACGGCTCTTAGTGGGTCTTCAGCTACATGAACATCTAATTTTGTTCGGCGAGCTAACCTTATATCTAAACCACGTAGTAAAGCACCTCCACCTGTAAGATAAATTCCTCTTTCGTAAATATCTGAGGCTAACTCGGGCGGTGTAGCTTCTAAGGCTCTTAAAACGGCTTCTTCAATATTTGAAATAGAAACATTTAAGCATTTGCTTATTTCTTTATAACCTACATAAATCTGTTTTGGTACACCAGTCATTAAATCTCGCCCATTTACAGGAATATCGGCTGGTGCAATAGCATCGGGTAATTGTTCTAAAGCAGAGCCTACTTTAATTTTAATTTGTTCAGCAGTTCTTTCTCCAATAAGCATATTGTGTTGGCGGCGAATAAAATCAACTATTGCCAAAGTAAATTCATCACCTGCTACTCTAATAGATTCATCGCAAACTATTCCCATTAAGGCAATTACAGCAATTTCTGTTGTTCCTCCACCAATATCAATTACCATATTCCCTTCTGGTTCGCCTACATCAATACCAATTCCCAAGGCTGCTGCCATTGGTTCGTGTATTAAGTAAGTTTCACGTGAATTTGATTTTTCTGCCGATTTAAAAACGGCTTCTTTTTCCACTTCAGTAATGCCCGAAGGAATACATATTACCATTTTATATTGAGGCGAAAGCCAACGTTTACGGTCGTAAAGCATTTTTATCATTTGCCTTATCATTTCTTCGGCGGCTTCAAAATCTGCAATAACACCATCTTTAAGTGGTCGAATTGTTTCAATGTTTTTATGTGTTTTACCAAACATTTGCTGTGCACGTTTTCCTACGGCAATAACTTTTTTGGTAGTTCGGTCACGTGCTACTATAGAAGGTTCATCAACGATTACCTGTCCTTTATATATTATAAGCGTATTGGCTGTTCCTAAGTCAATCGCTATTTCGTGTGTTAAAAAATCGAATAGCCCCATTGGGTTTTTTAAAGTTTAAAATGTAAAGGAATAAAAATTGTGTGAATGG
>JAHDDA010000121.1:1478-7846 GCA_020629595.1 Chitinophagales bacterium | reverse complement strand
CTGCTTTTCCTGTTAAAAATATATTTTTATCGGTGTACTGAACGTAATTAAACGCCAATTCTAATTCGGGATTTGTTGCGTTTGCCATTTTTTACTGAAAGTTTTGTGTATAAAAATAGGCATACTTTTTTTGTTAACTCAATCAATTTTTAACTCAATTACATTCTTTAACAAATTTTCTATAGATTCTCCAATAATAGATCCGCTATCTTTATGGTAACCACCAGAAAGCGTCATTACAATTGGAATTTTATTATTCAATGCTTGTTCAAATACAAAAGCATCTCGTTCAATTATACCTTTTTTGGTAATACTTAAAGCCCCAAGCGGATCTTTTTCATAAATATCTGTTCCTGCGACATAAATAATTATATCGGGTTGCTGTTCGGCAATTGCTTTGGGCAAATTTTCTTTTAAAAGTTGTAAGTATTCCTTGTCTTTTGTATGAGCTTTTAATTCAATATTATAATCAATATCTGGAATAAGGTGTCTTTCGCCAGGATAAATTTGGTAATTATACATATCAAAAATGGCTATATCTTTATCTTTTCCATGAATTGATTCGTGTCCGTTTCCTTGGTGGGCATCTAAATCAACAATTAATGCTTTTTTAATTTTGCTTTCTTCACGAAGCGTTTCTATCAATAAGTTTATATCGGCAAAAAAACAGAAACCTTCGCCTTTATTTGCTTTTGCGTGATGATAGCCGCCACTTAAATTTATTGCCCAACCATTTTCAAGGGCTAAATTTCCTGCTATTAATGTTCCTGCGGTTGCTAATTTTATAGGTTTTAGCAGTTTGTTATTAATTACACCAATAGGCAACTTACTTAAAATGCCCATTTCGGCAACTTTTGCAACTGTTTCACTGCCTTGTAAACTATTAAGGTAACTTTTTGTATGAACTTTTAATAGTTCGTTATCGGAGATTAAATAAGGTCTATGAAATTGTTGTTGCTTAACGCCTAAAGTTTTGTTTAGGTGCTTTACAATTTTACCATATTTTCCTGTATCGAAAGGATGCAAGTATTGAATACCATAAAAACCAATATTGTACTCAGGAGAATAAACAATTGGTAGTTTTTTAAGGTTATTAACTTTATTCACTTCACAAGAAATTAATAGAAGAAGGCTTACAAGACCTATAAAATATTTCATAAGTCAATAACTATAAAATGAAGTTCTAAATTGCTAAGGTTGGATTTCTTTAATATAATTTTCGACTTTTTCTACATCTAAAGGTTTTAGTTGATAAGAATATACCAATTCATATTCTTTGGCTTTTTGTTTGTGCATTGGATTTTCAGATGTAGTAAGTATAATTACTTTAGTTGGTGGTAATTTTTTTTCAATATATTTATCTAAAAACGCCCAACCATCTAAAAAAGGCATATTCAAATCTAAAAAGATAAAATCTGGGTAATTCTCTTTTTCTAACCCTTCTAAATACACAATCGCCTTTCGTGGATCCTGAAAAAAGTTTTTTTGTAGAATAGCATCATCTATTTTACTTAAAATAATCTCGTGGTAACGATTTACCGAGTAATCATCATCTACAAATAAGGCTTTTAAACTCATGTTTTGGGAAATTTTATAAAAAATTTAGTTCCTTTTTCAAATATAGCTTTACAATGTATTGTTTCGCTATGCGAGCTAACAATTTTTTGTCAATTCCTATTCCATTAAGGATTAAACAAAAGCTAATTTTAATCATTAAGATTCAGTTGTTCTTCAGACTATTTGATGAGTTTTCGTTTCTGATTATACAACAAAAACCGTTTAAAACTCTATTCTATCGAAATAAAATAGTTAAATATATTCAACACGTTTCCCCTTAGTTACACAATCTCTTTCAAAATGTTTATAATTCAAAGAATTTGAAACTAAATTTTTGAGATAATGAAATTAATTCTTCTCTAAATCTTGTAATAAATGGTAAAGTTTGTAGTTCTACTTCTTATAACATACAACACCTATGCCACCAATGTTTCCATTGCTCAATATTCGGTAAACTGTACTAAAAAATAACAAACGCTTATCATATAATCTTTGCTGTAAGTAATTTCGGTAATCAGTTTTGGTTGTTTTTAGTTGTTCGTATTGAATTTTTGCCTGTTCTTTCCAGTCATTGCTTAAATCTACTATTTCTACTTCAGTAAATCCAGCTTTTTCTAAATCTTTTTTATACTTTTCAATAGAAGAAATTGAATTAATTCCCAGCATATCTTTTAATAAGTCTTGTTCTTCGCTAGTTGGTGTATTTAAGGCTACTATGTCTTCAATAATAACTGCCCCTTTTGTTTTCAAAATAGTATTACATTTTTCAAAAGCGGCTTGCCTATCGTGTATGTGCATAAAAAGCATTAAGCACAACAAAGAGTCAAATTGTTCTTTTTCTGAAAGGGTAAAAAAATCGGTATTAAAATGGGTAACTCTATCTTGCAATCCTGTACGTTGAGTCAAATCTTCGGCTAAATTATTTAGCTCTGTTTGTAATTCAATAGCTGTTACTTTACAATTGGTAATATGTGCCATTAATCGGCTAATATTTCCTGTACCACTACCTAAATCGGCAATATGATGTGTGTGATTTAATTCTAATCTTTCTGCAAAATCTCTTACATCATTCTCTCTTTGGTGTTGTATTAAGTTTTCAAATTCTTGTAGTTCAGTAACCGCCAAAGTTCCTACCGATTTTCCACCTGCTTTCATGGCTTTCTGAAGGCTTTTTACTCGCCAATCATACATAATTTCGGAAAGTGGCTGTTCGGTAAGTGTACAAAAATCAGCAACATAATGTTCTATTGCCAATTTTTTATCAATGCGTTTTAAATCATACAAAGTATTTTGAGCCAACTCAATAGCCTGCAAAGCAATGCTTGGTCGGCACCACCATTGTGTTTGAGCATACCATTCTTCTACTTTATTTATTTTTAAGCTATAAAAGTCACTGATAAACTTCATAGTTTTTTCTTCATTATATAAATGCAGTGCTTTCCTAACTGTTTTCATTATTAGTTTGAGTTCTTCGGCATAACTTTCAATAATTTCATTATTTGCAAGCATTACAAAACAGGGCCAAGGCGTAGGACACTCTCCTACTCTTTTAAACTCGCCATTATCGCAATAAGGCATAGTGGTATATTTTTCCCATAAAAAACCTAGCTGATCATTTGTAGCCATTGCTTTTCTTGCACCTTCTAGGTTGCCAATTATTTCAAAATTTAACTTTTCGGTATTCCAATTATTTTGTTGTGCCAATACATAAGACATTAAGTGCGAACCCGAACGCAAGCGACTTATGGCAAATGTACCATTTTCTAAATCGGCTATTTGGTTTATATTGCTTTGTGCATTTACATGTACGCCCCAATTTAACGAAGAAGAAACATAAGTACCTATAATTTTTGCCTGCTGACCGTTTGCTATTCCATTTATACCACCTTCGGTAAGTAAAATAGCCATATCAATTTCTTTGTTTTCTAAGGCTTTTAACATTGCTCCTGTTCCGCCTGGTTGGTTATGCCATTTAAAAGAAATATTATATTTTTCAAGTAAATTATGCTGTAATACCAAATGCCAAGGATAATTAAAATGCTCAGGAACACCACCTATATTTAAACAAAGTTGATTTTTCATTTAATTTGTGTTTATTTTACGCAAATTTCGTTCAAAACACTAACACACACAAGATAAATTTGTTTTAAAACGTAAAAATGAATAAGAAAAAAGCCATAATTTCCATTGCTGGATTTGATCCATCTGGTGGAGCAGGGATTTCTAGAGATTTACTGGTTGTAAATGAATTGAAAGAGCAGGGTGTTGGCGTTTGTACTGCCATTACCTATCAAAATAATTTTGAGTTTGAAGGGCTTAGCTGGCTTTCCAATAGCCAAATTGAAAAACAAATTAACGTATTAGCTAAAGAATTTGATTTTGAGCATGCAAAAATTGGCTTAATTAAAAATTTAGATCAACTTAATTTTATAGTAAAAGCATTATTGAACCATAATAATGAAATTAAAATAATTTGGGATCCTATTTTAAGTGCAAGTGCAGGATTTAACTTTCATAATGATATTACACTTAAAAACCTAACAGTTTTAAACAAGTTGTACTTGATAACTCCCAATAAAAAGGAAGCTCAATTATTAAATATTTTTCCAACAAAAAACAAGCAATTTGCCTGTAATGTTTACATAAAATCTTATGAAGAAAAAGAAAATTTTATAACTGATTTTCTAATAAGTAAATCAGGAAGTTATAAAATACATTCTAAAAAAATGAACACAAACGGAATACACGGTTCTGGTTGTCGTGTTTCTACAGCAATTTGTTGTTACTTGAAAAAAAACGACTCCCTACAAATTGCTTGTTCTAAAGCCCAAACATATTTGATAAACATTTTGAAAAAAACTTTATAAGCTAATGAAACTTTTGAAAAACACCTTTCGTATAATTAAGCAGTAGTATTTAGAGTAGTGTTTTTCAATAATGTTTAAGTCCTAACTGACAAGTCGGTTAGGACTTCATTATTTTACAGCCTTCATATAAACTAGAAAATTTTAAGTGCTATATTCTTTATCAAATTGAAACCTTTGCATTTCACTTTTCGTAAAATTGGGTAGTAGTATTTAGAGTAGTGTTTTTCATAATGTTTTTTTAAGTCCCAGCTAATTCGTTAGTTGGGACTTCATTTTTTCCTCCTTTTCAAATTATCACTAAAGAATCCGTTAATTTTGCATTTTTCAAATCTTAAAAATTGTATAGCATGCAACTGTATAATAAGGTAGATAGAAAAATATTGGCTCAACTTATGGAAAATAGTGAAGTTGAACGCATTACTTTTTCTTTTTACAAATACCACAAAATTGAAAACCCACAACAAACACGTGATGATTTTTACAGCGAATGGTCTGCATTAGGCGTTATGGGGCGTGTTTATATTGCTTATGAAGGAATTAATGGTCAGGTTTCTGTACCAAAAGAAAATTTTGAAGCCTACCGCAAAGCAATGTATGATACTGGCTGGCTAACAAATATTAGACTAAATATTGCCATAGAAGATGATGGGAAATCATTTATAAAATTAAAGATTAAAGTTCGCCCAAAAATTGTAGCCGATGGCTTAGATGATTCTAGCTTCGATGCTTCAAAAGGAGGTAAGCACCTTTCGGCAAAAGAGTTTAACGAACTTACCAGTAAAGAAGATACGGTAATTATTGATATGCGAAACCATTATGAAAGTGAGGTTGGACATTTTAAAGGAGCAATAACACCAGATGTTGATACTTTTAGAGATTCGTTACCAATAATTAACGATATGCTTGAAGAACACCACAACAAACATATTGTAATGTATTGTACTGGTGGCATTAGATGTGAAAAGGCAAGTGCTTGGTTTAAACATAAAGGTTTAGAAAAAGTATATCAGCTAGATGGTGGTATTATTGAATACACCCGCCAAGTAAAGGAAGAAAATTTAGAGAATAAATTTATTGGTAAAAATTTTGTTTTTGATAGAAGATTAGGTGAACGTATTTCTGATGAAATAATAGCCAAATGCCACCAATGTGGTGAGGCTTGTGATGAGCATAAAAACTGCGAAAATGAAGCTTGCCACGTTTTGTTTATTCAATGTAAAAATTGCGAAGAAAAATACAACTCTTGCTGTTCTGAAGAGTGCAAGAATATTAAGTTATTGCCTGAAGAAGCACAAAAAGAATTGCGTAAGGGAAAGAAAACAGAACGAAATATTTTTAGAAAAGGGCGTTCTGAAAAATTAACTTTTAAGAAGTAGAGAAAATTAATACTTTTTCGTTGCAAAATCTCCTAATTTCTAGCCATAAGTTAAACCTACAATTAGGCATTAGGAGATTTTGTAACCCATTTTGCTGAAAAGCTATGACTAAACCGTAAGTAACTCTTTTACAATTCCAGAAATAACTTTACCATCGGCACTTGCACCCATAGCTTTCGATGCCATACCCATAACACGCCCCATATCTTTCATACTCGAAGCACCAGTTTCGGCAATTATTTCAGAAACCTTAGCTCTAATTTCATCTTCGCCTAATTGTTCTGGCAAAAAAGATTCAATAACACTTAATTCTTCTTGTTCTGTTGCGGCTAAATCTGCTCTGCCTTGTTCATTAAAAATACTCAATGAATCTCTGCGTTGTTTTGCCATTTTAACCAACATTTTTTGTTCATCGGCTTCAGATAATTCTCCACTAAAACCTTCAGAAGTTTTTGCCTTTAAAATTTCGTTTTTAATAGCACGTAAAGTACGTAAAGCGGCTTGATCTTTCGATTTCATAGCCTCTTTCATTCTGGTCATAATGGTTTTTTCTAAACTCATAATATAA
>JAHDDA010000121.1:0-1378 GCA_020629595.1 Chitinophagales bacterium | reverse complement strand
CAGGGTTCAGGGTTCAGGGTTCAGGGTTCAGAAATTAGATGAATAGATTTTGCATTAATCTAATTTTACCATAAACAATTTAACGGTATAGTTATTTAACAATAGGTTTTCTTCAAACAAACAGTTTTGAAGACTTGTAATCTTTCTTAAAGGTATCTTTGCAAAAGGTAACAATCTGAATATCTAAAATATGCTCATAAAATTAGCTGTTCGTAATTTATTTCGTAATAAACGCCGCAGTTTAATAACTATGGCATCGGTATTTTTTGCCGTATTTTTTGCCCTGCTTATGCGTTCGTTGCAATATGGCGTTTACGATAATATGATAAAAAATGTTGTGGGTTACTATACGGGTTACACGCAAATTCACGCCAATGGTTTTTGGGAAGAAAAATCGTTAGATAACACTTTAGCAGATTCCGATTCGTTGCGAAATGCCGTTTTACAACAAAAAAATGTTTCGGCGCTTGTGCCACGTTTAGAATCTTTTGCCTTGGTTTCTGCCGATGATTTAACAAAAGGGGTTTTTGTTACAGGCGTTGATATTGAAGCAGAAAGCAATATTTTAAATTTGGAAAGTAAACTGATTGAAGGCAATTATTTTACCAAAGGAAAAGATGAAGTGATTTTAGGAGATAGGCTTGCTGAATTTCTTAAAATTGGCATTAATGATACTTTGGTTTTATTAGGAATGGGCTACCAAGGAGCTAGTGCCGCAGGAAAATATGCCGTCGCAGGTTTGGTAAGTTATGGTTCGCCAGATTTAAGCAATTCATTGGTTTGTATGCCTTTGCCAACGGCTCAATATTTTTATAATGCTGAAAATCGTTTAACTTCATTAATTGTTCATACCAATTACCCACGAAAAAGCGAAAATATTACCAATAATTTAAAGCAAAGTTTACAAAATGAAACCTTTGAAACTATGCATTGGAAAGAAATGTTGCCCGAATTAATTCAGCTAATTGAAGCCGATAATATTGGTGGGCAAATTGCATTGGGTATTTTATACCTTATTATTGGTTTTGGAATGTTTGGAACAATTTTAATGATGACAACCGAACGTTTGTATGAATTTGGTGTGCTTATTTCTATTGGTATGAAACGCTGGAAATTGATTATAATTCAAGTAACCGAAGGCATTTTATTAGCAATGTCGGGCGTAGTGGCTGGTGTAATATTTAGCTTTCCTGTATTGCTTTGGTTTTATTACAATCCCATTCATTTAGGCGAAGATTTAAGCGATTTTGCCGAAAAATACGATATTGAACCTGTTTTACACTTTTCTTTAAATCCCGAAATTTTTTATACACAAGCACTCTGGGTTTTAATAATTGCTATTTTAATAAACTGGTATCCTGTTTGGCGAATTGGTCAA
>JAHDDA010000120.1:4742-7887 GCA_020629595.1 Chitinophagales bacterium | reverse complement strand
TCAGTACCAATTCCTTTGTTTTGTTCTGAAGTTTCGCCAATAATAATACCTAAATAAGCAACTCTCGAAATCCAATCAATGCGGTTTAGTTGAATTATACCAATGAGTTTTTGTGTTTCAAGGCTTTCAATACCGTAAAACGCTTCATTTTTATTATTATGGTTCAAAGCGTTTTCGTACCACTTTTGTTCCATTTGCTCAGTAACTGGGTAACGATAACCCATTACTCGTTCACGTAAATTAGGCTTGTTTCTCCATTCAATAGAAATAGTTGCATCCTCTGTTTTAAGAGGACGCAACTTGCATTTTTTGCCAATCATAGACTTTGAGATTGTGAGACTTTGAGATTGTGAGACATCTCATTTTCTCACCATCTCATAATCTAATTTTCTAACATTAAAATCCCTGCATTTTATAAATCTGCGATAAACGAGGGTGTGTTTCTTTACCTGTAATCTGGCTCATAATTTCACCTAAATTAGTTATGCGTTCTACCAAAGCCGAAACTTTTGAAGCATCAGGTGTTTCTACACTTTCTAAATTAGATTTTTGGCTTTCCAATTCACCTTTTAATCCTGCCAATGCCATCATTCCATTCATACGCACCCACCAAGTGCCATCGTTCATTGCTTTGTCTTGTAAAGTTGAAATTGCTTTGGTGGCAATGCTTGAATTATCGGCATTTCGAGTTACAAACTTTCCGTAATCTTGCAATAATGTATAACGACTAAAATCACCTGCATTGGCTAATTTATCTTCAAAGAAACTCTGAGTTTCCTTGCCACCATTTTCGCCATAAATACTACTTAATGCACGAATAACTGAGCCACTTTTTTCATTTTCAAAAGTTTTTGCTAATGCCAAACCTTTTTCAACATCACTAGAAACCATTGCTTTTAAGCCCGAAGCAGCAACACTATAAGCTCTATCCTTTGTCGCTTTTTCAAACAAACGGTTCATCTTCATTTTTAATTCTTCTGGCTTATTAAATGCAGATAATCCTTTTTCGTTTATTTCGGTTAATTTATTTAAAGCTGAACGGCGAACATCTGACTTTTCATCGTTTTCAGCCATTTTCATCAATTCTCCTACTATATAATTATCAACTTTTGAGGCATCTAATGAACTTGCTGTCTTTGCTCTAATAGTCCAAAACTTATCATTTAAGCCCATAACTAAGGCAGCTAAATTTTGAGGCTCGCTTTGGCGTTTCGATAAATTATCAATAGCTTCAAAACGATCTAAAAATAAAGGTGCTTGTTCGTATTGTGCCACATAAGTTTCCATATCTCGGCGTTCATCTTTTTCCCAAACCATTACTTTATCGGCATCAACATTTACAAATAATGGCTTTTCGGTAAATTCAAAACTAAAGGTACTTTCTCTACCATCGGCAGTAAATTCTTTGCGTTCAACTTTATTATTTGGGTAATAAATATCAATAGCTAAAGGCAAACGGTAAGGTGTTTCGTCTTGTTTTTGCTTGAAAACAATATCGTATTTTTTGTTTTCTTCATCAATTTTGTGGTTAATGCGTACAATTGGGTGTCCTGCTTTAAAAAACCACTGATTAAAAAACCAATTCAAATCCATTCCTGTTACTTCTTCCAATGCCAAACGCAATTGGTGAATTTCGACAGCTTGGTATTCGTGGCGTTTTAAGTAAATACTCAGAGCTTCAAAAAAGGCATCATCGCCAATATGGTTGCGTAGCATGTGTAAAATACGTCCGCCTTTGTGGTAACTGTGTGCATCGAACATGTCTTCTTTATCGGCATAGTGGTAGCGAATTAACTCTACTTTTTTGCCTTGTGCTTCTTGCAAGTAAATTTGTAAATCATCGAAACCATGCTTATCGGCTTCTTCTTTTCCGTATTTATGCTCAATCCAAAGGTATTCGCCATAAGTAGCAAAAGACTCATTTAGTGGTAAGTTTGCCCAACTTTCACAAGTAACAATATCGCCAAACCAATGGTGAATTAACTCGTGTGCCACAATATCTTCGTGGGTTTCATCTAGTAATTCTCTATCGGTGCGTTGCAACTGGTCAAAGTGAATGGTTGCCGTAGTGTTTTCCATTGCTCCCGAAACAAAATCACGTACAACTACTTGCGAGTATTTATCCCACGGATAAGGATAATCTAATAATTCAGAATAGAAATCAAGCATTTCAGGTGTATTGCCAAAAATTTGCATTGCGTATTGTTCGTAGTCTTTTTCTACATAATATGAAACTTCTTTTCCGTTCCAGCTTTTATCTTTTACAACCGCCATATCGCCCACAAACATCATAAATAAATAGGGCGTGTGCGGAATATCTTGTTTCCAAATATCGGTGCGTGTTCCATTGCCATTGCTTTTAGAACTTACCATTTTACCGTTCGATAAGGTAACATATTCCTCATTTACGGTCATTTGAATTTCTTGGGTTGTTTTTTCGTTTGGTGCATCTATGGTTGGAAACCAACACGATGAGGCTTCTGTTTCTCCTTGCGTCCAAATTTGCTTTGGTTTGTTAGGTTCACTTCCATCGGCATTAATAAAATACAAACCTTTATCGCTGGTAATTGCGGCAGAACCAGTTGCCTCTAACTCTTCTGGTTTAGCAATATAATCAACAAAAATTCTGTAACGTTCGCCACGTTTGTATTTCTTGTCTAATTTTATATCAATAAACTGATAATCTACATAATGGTATTCTAAAGGCATTTTTGTTCCGTTAGAACGTACTAAGGCTACTTCATTAATTTGAAAACCTTTTGCATCTAAGGTAAGTTTATCGGTAACATAAAAATAAGGTTCAAAATCAAGTGTTGCTTTTCCGTTTAACTCTTGTTTTTCCCAATTAAAGTTTACTTCTAATTTGGTGTGAATTAAGTCGTTTATACGTGTTTCAGAACCTTGATATGGTGGCTTTTGAACTTCAGCTTCTACAACAATTTCAGGCGCTTCAATTACTTGTAATTCTGGTTCTTCCATAACCTTTTCAGTTATTTTTTTTTGCGAACCACAGCTTGCCAGCATAATACTTGCCGTAGCTAATAGCAATAAATGCTTTTTCATTTTATTATGAGTTTTTCTTTAAAATTGAAATACAAAATTAGGGGATTTACTTGAAATTAGGATTTAATAAAAATTATGATTG
>JAHDDA010000120.1:3296-4642 GCA_020629595.1 Chitinophagales bacterium | reverse complement strand
ATAAAAATTATGATTGGCTTTAATTTAAAAAGCCCCAAAAGCTGTGGGCTTTTGGGGCTAAAATAATACTTACTTATAAATTTTTATTAGTAGGTAAAACCATTTAGATTAACTAATTTTTTAGCAATTTGACGGCGTAAAGCTACTGTGTTAATTGTTTCAGATTTTGTAAAACGCTTTAAGCCCATTAACATTACTCGTAATTCTTCGCCCTCAGCAAAAGAGCCAATTGCATTTTTACCTGCAATATTTATTCTATCAATTGCTGAAGCAAACAATAATTTAGTCATTGCAATTTCGTGGCTACAAGCCTCCTCACCTTTTATGGCTATCATTTTTTGAGTACGTAACAATGCCGATTCGCATACAAATAAATCATTTAACATATCGGCAATCCAAGTCATTAGCATTTGCTCTTTTTCTATGTTTTGCATAAACTTTTGGGCTGCTGCACCTGCGGTCATTAAAATTGCTTTTTTAATGTTGGCTAAGCTCGCTTTTTCAGCACCAAATAATCCTTCTGGTAAATCGCCAAAACCGCCAAAACTTGTTAGCTCTTTTTGAACTGCCATTGCAGGGGTAAACATATCTATTTGCCCTTTCATTGCACGTTTCAACATCATACCAACTGTAAGCAATCGGTTTATTTCATTTGTTCCTTCAAAAATACGATTAATACGAGCATCTCGGTAAGCACGAGCTGCTGGATATTCTTCAGAAAAACCGTTTCCACCATGAATTTGAACACCTTCATCAACTACATAATCTAAAACTTCTGAACCAATTACTTTAAGCATTGCACACTCAATAGAATATTCTTCGGCAGCTTCTAACTTAGCTTCAGCTTTGGTTAAACCTTTTTCGGCAACTAAAGATTCTATTTTATCTTGAATTAAACCCGAAGTACGGTAACAAGCAGATTCTGCTCCGTAAATTTGGGTTGCCATTTCAGCAATTTTGTATTGAATTGCTCCAAAGCTTGAAATTGATGTTTTAAATTGCTCACGTTCATTGGCATATTTTACAGCAACATCACAGGCACGTTTTGCACCTCCTAAAACCATTGCACATAATTTGTAACGTCCAATATTTAATACATTGAAAGCAATACGGTGTCCTTTTCCAATTTCGCCTAGTACATTTTCGGCTGGTACTTTTACGCCTTCAAAAAATACTTGTCGTGTTGAAGAACCTTTAATTCCTAGTTTATCTTCTTCAGCTCCAAGGTTTACATTTTCAGCATCGGCTGGAACAATAAAACCTGTAAATTTATCGCCATCTACTTGTGCAAAAACAATAAAAACATCGGCAAAACCAGAGTTGGTAATCCACATTTTTTGTCCTTC
>JAHDDA010000120.1:0-3196 GCA_020629595.1 Chitinophagales bacterium | reverse complement strand
CATACCCATTTCACCAGCTTCGTTTAGTAATTGAACTACTGTCTCAAAGCTACCTTTATCTATTTTTTCAACATTGGGCCAAACCTTTTTGGTAACAAACTCTCGTGCCATTTCACGAAAAGCCGCTTGTTCTTCGTTAATATCTTCTGGGGTAAAAATATCGTTAGCTTCTGTTTCTTTCACTAAAAATTCTCCTCCTGCCAAAACTTTTTTAATTTCTTCTGCAACCATTTTTTGTATAAGTTTTTATGTAAATTATTAATTTTTTTACTTTTCGCTTTCTAAGTTCAAAGATAAACGATTTAGCGAATATTCGCTAATAGTGAATATTCACTAAAATTATAACTTACAATAATTGCTAATTGTTGTAAAAAATGTGTGTTTTTTGGTAAAAAGGTGTGGGAATTATAAAATAAAGAAAGTATGTAATCAAAATTCCCTCTGAAAGCAAATTTACTTTCAGAGGGAATTTAATTATTTTTGTTTAGGCTATTTGTGCAATACTACTGGAGCAAGTTTACTTCGGTTTTTAATCCAAAGGTTATAATCTAAGTTATTTGTAATTCCATTACCATCGCCATCTTGTGGCACATAATCATTTACTACCGAATTATTAGATACCCAAACGTTATAATCTAAATTATTGATTAAGCCATTTTGGTCATAATCGCCAGCATATAATGCTTTTTTACTTGTACCAAGTAATGAAGTAGTAGGTTCAAATCCTTCTAATAAATCTTCGGTTGTTAAATCTAAATAGTTGGTTGCGGTGCTATTTATGCTAATTGGTTCTTTTGTAATTACTGGCAAATGACTTTTATGATACATTGCCAAATAATATTCACCATCGGGTAAACCATTAAATACTGTACCTGCTGTATAACCTTTTTCAACATTTACTACTCTACCATCGATAGATAAAAACGCAGGACGGCGAAACATCACAATATTAGGATCAGCGGCATTTCTTAGTTCTAATAAAACCCAATCAACTATAAAAGGTGGAATATTAAAATCGGTTTCAGTTCCATTATAATTAAAGGGTGCAACATTAAAAGGTTGCGTATTTGGAATAAGTCTTGCCTGGTTTAGTTCTGTGGTCATTTCCCCAGTTTCTTGATTATAAAATCCCTCTAGTAAGGTATTTACTCTTACTTGTACATTTTGTCCTTCGCAAATACAATCTTTATAAAAAGTATCGGTAGTAAATGGGTTTCCATCTTCACATTCTGTTCCATCTGGCGGACATTCTTGTCCATCTGCATCGGAATAAATAACAATTGTGTTGGGAATAACAGCATCAGAACTTTGCATATTTCCCACATTTACACCACCTTCTAAATCATAGGTGTAATTGGGGTTTCCACCATTTGCTGCTAATCCACGTATTTTGAAATTAGCAATTGTCGTTTCGGCTTCAGAAGTAAAAAACAATGGTGGTGTATCTGGTAAATAATTAGGATTTACTAAGCCACCCATAACTTCTGTTTGCCCACCTGCCATACTAGCTAAAATACTGTATGGGTGTTCTGCTCTTATACCTGAAAGCCAAAATTTGCCTCCTTGATTTACCATAGTTATAAACCCTTCGGAATAATCAGCAGGATCCAACAAATAGTTGTTTAAACCTCTTCCATAAATTGTAGAAAAAGCATTGTCGTTACCAAAAAAACCAGTTAAATTATTAATGTAACTAGTTCCACTTCCCGTAGTTAAAACTATGCCCGCAAGGTCTTCAAAAACACTAATTTTATTTACATCATAGTTTTCAAAGGAAAGCGGCTGGTTAATATCTAAACCATATAAATGACTAAAGCTAATAACATCTTGAACATTTTGTTCTACAATAAAACCATTACCTAAAAAGTTGGCAAAACCTAAACCTATTACCTTACGCACTGTTCCTCTAACACTAATGTATTGATTAATTAATCTATATGCTTCTCCGTTTAAAATACCACATCCAGGAAAATAAACCGTTGTTTTTCCATTATCTGCTGCATAATCAAAAGCTGCCTGAATAGCTTCAGAATCATCTAAATTATCGGTTGGGTCAGCACCAAAATCGGCTACACTTACCCAATTATCTAAGTTATTATCTAAAACAATTCGTTCAGGTGTTTTAATTGGAATCCTCAACATTCCTTCGTAATCGGTATCTTGACTTTTAAAAATTGGTGCTGTGTATAACTCTTCAATCCTAGAGGTATCATTATCGAAGATGCCATAAATAGGGCTTGTTGCATTTAATGTTGGTGGGTTTACCAAATATACATTTCTTGCATAAAAGTTATGGTATGAAAAAACATCTCCAAATGACTTTGCTTCATCTGTAAATTCAATTGTACTATTTAAAATACTGAAGTTTGTGAGCGTATCTAATGCCTCAATTCCTATTCTTTTTGTCTCTAATGAAACAAAGTTATCAATACAAGCCATTGCCTCTTTTAGCTTTATTGAAGTATTTAAACCAATACCAATAATTTCAGAAAATGTATAATTGCTTAAATCATTAGTACAGTAATATCCTACATCTGTATCTTTAACAGTAGATTGAAGCACTAGTGCATTACTGCTAATATTTTCATTTCCTAATACAATACCTGCTCCTACACCTTTACCTTTTACTCGCACGTTTTTAAGTATGTTAGATTGTCCGCACATTTTTATACCACAAGCATCTTCGTTATTTCCAATATAAACACCTATGTTTTCAATCGACTTGTGTCCAGTTAATGGCGTTAGTGGGTTAAAACAAGGAACTTCTAGTACACCAATATATTCGTCATCTATACCTGTTACAAAAGCTGGATTATCATCTTCAATTTTTATTACTGAAGTATATTGATTTTCTCCTTTCAACCAGGGACCTACGGGCGTAGCAATACCATTAGGAAGTGAAACTTCAATGGGTTGCGAAACAAGATAAGTTCCTTCTGGGAAATAGACAACTTTAGAATTTTCACCAGCAATACTAGCATAAATGGCTTGTTGTATTGCCTCTGTATCATCTACAAAGCCGTTTCCAACAGCATTAAATGGAGGCATTTTTACATTTATAACACAACTTGTGTCATTTGGTAAGTATATACTTTGTGCAATGGTTGAGTTAACTGAGCTTAGGAAAAGAAATAAATATATTAATGACCGAATCATTTAGAATTAGTATTTTTATAACTTATAGACTACAATTTTA
>JAHDDA010000119.1 GCA_020629595.1 Chitinophagales bacterium | reverse complement strand
AAAATAATTGTAATTTTGCACCCTCAAAAATGACATTTTTTTAATTTAACATAAAATACAATTTATAATGAACGGTTCTAAAATTTCAATTGTAGATGGCAAATTAACTATACCTAATGATCCAATAATTCCTTTTATTGAGGGTGATGGAATTGGTGTTGATATTTGGCCAGTTGCAAAAAAAGTATTTGAAGCAGCAGTTAGTGCAGCTTATGGTGATGAAAAAAAACTTGTTTGGACTGAAGTATTGGCTGGACAAAAAGCATTTGACCAAACTGGCGAATGGTTACCACAAGCAACTTTAGATTCAATTAACGAACATTTATTTGCGATTAAAGGACCTTTAACAACGCCAATTGGTGGAGGTATTCGTTCATTGAATGTTGCTTTACGTCAAAAATTAGATTTATACGCTTGTGTTCGTCCAGTAAAGTATTTCGATGGCTGTCCTTCTCCTTCAGTTCATCCTGAAAAAGTAGATATGGTAATTTTCAGAGAGAATACTGAAGATATTTACGCAGGTATTGAATATATGCAAGGTGAAGACAAAGCAAAAAAATTAATTAAGTTTTTACAAGATGAATTTGGCGTTTCTGCTATTCGTTTTCCTGAAACTTCTTCAATCGGAATTAAACCAGTTTCTAAAGAAGGTTCTGAACGTTTAATTCGTTCAGCAATTAACTACTGCTTAGAAAATGGATACAAATCTGTTGCTTTAGTACATAAAGGTAACATTATGAAATTTACCGAAGGTGCTTTCAAAAAGTGGGGTTATGATTTAGCTCGTACAGAGTTTGCTGATAAAACATTTACTTGGGCTGAATGGGACGAAATTGTAGAAAAAGAAGGAAAAGAAGCTGCAAATGCTGCACAAAAAGCTGCTGAAGAAGCAGGTAAAATAATTATTAAAGATGTTATTGCCGATAATTTCTTACAACAAATACAATTACGTCCACAAGATTATGATGTTATTGCTACCCTAAACTTAAATGGTGATTATATTTCTGATGCTTTAGCGGCAATGGTTGGTGGAATAGGAATTGCTCCAGGTGCAAATATAAATTACGAAACTGGACACGCTATTTTTGAAGCAACACATGGTACAGCTCCAAAATATGCAGGAATGGATAAAGTAAATCCAAGTTCTGTAATTTTATCGGGTGTTATTATGTTCCAATATATGGGTTGGACTGAAGCTGCTGATTTAATTGTAAAAGGTATTACTGGTGCAATTAATAACAAAAGAGTAACTTACGATTTTGCTCGTATGATAGATGGAGCTACAGAATTAAAATGTTCTGAATTTGGAGATGAGATAGTTGCTAATTTCTAATTTTCTAAAAGAAAAAATTAATATTGAAAAACCTTGAAGGAATTTATCCTTCAAGGTTTTTTTATTAATTCTTTAGAATGAATTAAATTTACCTTATGTTTTCAAAATACATAAACGAAAAAAGTGTAATTAGTTTGCTTTTACTCTTTTTTGCCACAGCAGGTTGGGTTTATGTAAAACTACAAGAAACATATTCAACAAATCAACAACTTCCATTGGTAATTGAAAATTTGCCAGAAGATAAAATTCCTTTAGTTCCAATTCCTCAAAATTTAGATGTTAGCATTGAAGGAAGCGGTACAGAACTTTTAATTCAGTTATTGGGATTGAAAAAAAAATCTATCAATTTAGATTTCAATCAATTTACAAGTCAAAATATTATAACTGCTGAAGATTTGAAAAGTGAAATTAATTCAGAAAACGCTAAGTATAATATCAAAAAAATTATTCCAGATACATTATTTGTAGAAATGGATAATGGAACGGAAAAAACCTTACCAATTAGATTAATATCTAAAATTGAAACTCAAGAAGGATTTGCTGTTTCAGGAAGAATTGAATACACTCCAGATAGTATTAAAGTTTATGGTCCTAAAAAAATTGTAGATACTTTAAGATTTTTAGATACCGAAAAACTTGTCTTGAAAGATTTAAGTACGAGCCAAAAAGGTAAAATGGGTTTAAGTAAAGAGAATAAATCAATTCATTTCGATTTATCAGAAATTAACTACAATATTCCAATAGAACAACTAACTGAAATTCGGTTTTCAGGTAAAAGTATTGAGTTTCTTAATGTTGAAAATGAAGAGTTTATTTATTTAAGTCCAAATAGTTGTACCATTTCTTTTAATGTACCTGTTTCTAAAATAGATGAAGTTAGTGCTGAAAGTTTTAGGGTTGTAGCTGATTTTGAGTCTGTTATTGCTTCTGGAGAACATTCGAAAGTTCCTTTAAAACTTGCAAAGTTTCCAAGTTATGCAAGTTCAGTTAGAATAAATCCAAATATTGTTGATTTTGTTTTTAAAAAAGACGCAAATGATTAAAGTAGGAATAACTGGTGGAATTGGTGTAGGTAAAAGTTTTGTGGCTAAAATTTTTGAATCGATGGGTGTGTCCATTTATAATGCCGATAATAGAGCAAAGTTTTTAATGAACTATGATGAGAAATTGATAGGGCAAATAAAATTACTGTTTGGAGAAGATATTTATGCCAATGAAAATAAGTTAAAAAGAAAAAAGTTAGCACAAATTGTATTTTCAGATAAAGAAAAATTAGAACAACTAAATGCTATTGTTCATCCTGCGGTTTATAAAGATGGTATAAAATGGCAAAAATTTCAAGAAAAAAAATTTAATAAATACTCTTTAAAAGAATCGGCTTTATTATTTGAAACAGGAAGTTACAAAGAATTAGATAAAATAATAACCGTTTCTGCACCCTTAGAACTTAGAATTTCAAGAACAATGCTAAGAGATAGGTGTAACAGGCATGCAGTAACTAATAGAATTGATAAACAAATATCACAAGAACAAAAAGAAAAAATGGCTGATTATATCATTTATAATGATGAAGGAAACCCTCTTTTACCTCAAATCTGGAAAATAAATGAGGCAATTTTAAAACTAAAAAAAGTAGATTTTTAACAAATTAATCTTAATTCAAGGCTATAAATTGAAATTATTAAAAAAATTAACTAACTACTTAATTTATGGCAATATATTTATTGCATTGTGTGCATTTTCTATTACATTAGCCACAATAAGTCTTTTTCACAAAAATGTATTTGAAAAATTATATTTTCATTTAGCAGGGTTCGTAGGATTTGCCACACTCTTTTCGTATTCCATTCATCGAATTAAAGATTTAAAAAGCAAGTCAGATAACGCTTATGCCGAAGTAATATATTGGAGTAAAAAAAATACATTTTTCATTTACTTACTAACAGTAGTTAGTATTTTAGGGATGTTTTTTATCTTGTTTTTACCGCACAACTATTTTAAAGGTAATGAAAGATTTTATTTAATTGAGTTAATTTTAAATCGAAAAATATTATACTTATTGCCTTTATCTGGTATTATAACTCTTTTGTATTCAATTCCAATAAAAATTAGACAAATTGAAGTTAATATAAGGAAATTTCAATTTGCTAAAATTTTTTTAATTGCAATTGTGTGGTCTTTCGCTACAAGTATTTTAGCAGCTTCTTTTAGAATAACAATTCCTGGAGAATTTTACTTAGTCTTTATTGAACGCTTCCTATTTATTTTCGCCATTACCATTCCATTTGATATTAGAGATGCCGAATTTGATAAAAAGGAAGGAATAAAAACTTATGCTACTCAGTTTGGAACACAGACAAGTTTAAATATTGCATCTTTTTTATTGCTTTTGCTGATTGGATTAAGTGCGGTTCAACATAATTTCTATGTTTCACTTTTTTATTGTTTACTAATTCCTGTAGTTTTAAAAGCTAAAAAACCACAACACGAATATTATTATCTGGCTATTTTGGATGGTACAATAATTATATACTCATTTTTGTTAATTTTCTTTTGAGTACGAAGCCAAAATTTAATATATGGACTTTTAATAAAAAAAGGTGGCTATAAAAAAATTACAGCCACCTTTAGCATTATTTTCTGAAAATTAAATTTAACTTTCTTCTTCTTCCAATGCGGGAAATTCTGTTTCCATTCTTTCTTTGAAAGCTATTATATCATCAACAAAGAATGGTGCAGTTATATCTAATAAATTTAGATAAATTTGAGATTTAAGTGCTTCGCTAACATTAGTAGAATAGGCAAGATGTAAAATTTTCTCTGCTCTTTCAAGTTCAAAATCATTTTCTATCCACCAAGAAAAAACTACTTTGTTAATTTCTGCTTCTAAGTGCTGAATACGAACCATTATTGTTCCGTCTGATTTAAAAAAGTCATCAACTTTTCCTAAGAAATCATACACTTCTTCTCTATCTAAATCATCATATAAAATTCCTAGTTTTCTTCTCAAAGAAAATTCATAATTTAAAATATAGCTATTTTCTAACATTAATCGTGAATAGCCATATTGTGTCATTATTTTTCTTCTAATCTTGCAGTTAAAAACACTTCCAACTTCAATTTCATCTTCTTGATTATTCCAAAATTCTGGTAATATGATATTTTTGAAGTTTAGGTAAACTAATTTTTTCTTAAAGTCAACTTTTGTTACTTTCAAAGACACAAAATCACCTTTTTTAAATAATGATTCAGTGTCTTCACTTTTTACGTAAGAAATGTTTTCAAAAGACAAGAAACCATCGGTACAATATTTTAATCCTAAATGGTAGCCATTTGCAGATTTGTATCTGATTCTTGCTTCAATAATTTGTCCTTTTTCTAAAGATTCTAAAAATCTATCTCTAGAACGAATATTAGATTCGTTTATAACTTTTATAGCCTCAAATTTTTCTTTATCACTTCTTGAACTTATTAAAGTAAATTCTACTAAATCATCTTCGGCATAATCTTGAAAATTGCCTAAAGTGTTTTTTTTATGAAAAAATAATTCTTTATTTTCATATTCAATAAACCCAAAGCCTTTTCTGTATTTTATGCTTGAAATTCGTCCTTGTTGTTTTTTCTTTCTCATATCAATGTTTTTAAGGATTTATCCTCTTTTCTTGATTTCGTCTCTTAATTTGGCAGCTATTTCATAGTTTTCTTCACTTAGTGCTTTTTGCAGTAAGTTCTCAAGTTCTTTGCTTGATTTACTAGCGTAAGAAGAACTATTCTTTATTGTCTTTTCAGGTTTCTCTATTTGGTCAATAGCAGCGTCTTTATTTTCCGAAACATCTTCTTCAAGAATAATACCACCTTCTGCCATAATTGGTTCGTAGGTATAAATAGGGCATTTAAAACGAACTGCTAAAGCAACTGCATCTGAAGTCCTTGAATCTATTATCAATTGTTTTTCGTTTTGCTCACAAACTAATTGTGCATAAAAAACTCCTTCTTTCAATTCACTGATAATAATTTCAACCAAACTAATATTAAAAGTTTCAAGTGTATTTTTAAATAAATCGTGTGTCAAAGGTCGAGAGGGTGGAATATCTTCCAATTCCATTGCTATTGCTTGTGCTTCAAACATTCCTATAACAACTGGCAATTTTCTGTTACCATTTACTTCTGCTAAAATAACAGCAAAGGACTGATTGAATGCAACACTCTGCGATAGCGCTGATATTTCTAATTGTATGCGCTCCACTACATTACGTTTTTGTCGGTACAATATTAATTAAATAGATTAAATCTTTTCAATTAATATGGGAAAATTAATAATTTTTTGAGGGAGATTAACATAAGAAAAGACTTTCAAGGATACAAAATGTAAATGCGTAGTCCCTGAAAGCCTTTATTCTATAAGTTTTTATACCTTTAGTTATTTGCCTTATGATTTTTGAGAGCTTCGTTTAACTGTGGTATAACTTCAAAAGCATCTCCTACAATTCCATAATCTGCGGCTTTGAAAAAAGGAGCTTCTGGATCTTTGTTGATGACAACAATAGTTTTACTCTGATTTACACCAGCTAAATGCTGAATTGCTCCAGAAATTCCAATTGCAATGTATAAGTTTGGTGCAATGGCAATTCCTGTTTGTCCAACGTGTTCGTGGTGAGGTCTCCAACCTATATCTGAAACTGGGCGAGAGCAAGCTGTTGCTGCTCCCAAAATGCCAGCCATATCTTCAACCATTCCCCAATTTTCAGGTCCTTTTAAGCCTCTACCAGCAGAAACAACTAACTCAGCTTCGGTAAGTGGAATACCACCTTCCATTTTATCTTGCTTATTTACTGTTATTTTATTAGCGGGTACTTCTGCCGAGAAAGCCTCAACTGAAGCAGTACCACCAACTTTTTCTACTGTAAAAGAATTTGGGGCAATAGATAATATTTTTTTGTCTGAAGTGATATTGAAATATCCAAATCCTTTACCTGAAAAACAACCTTTTTTTACAACAAAACCGTTGGTAGTATCTGGTAAGCCATTAGCACCTGCAACCATTCCAGCGTTAATTCTTGCCGAAAGACGACCAGATATGTGTTTGCCCGCATAATTGTGGCTCATTACCACCACGCTAGCACCTTCGGCAGCAACGGCATCTGCAATTAATTTTGTTACAACCTGTGCATCAAATTTATCTAATTGTGCATTGTTTAAGTGTAAAACTTTAGAAGCTCCATACTCTCCTAAACTTGCTAATTCAGCACTATCTGCTAATCCTAAAGCTAGTGCTGTAACCGAGCTTCCTGCGCTTTTTGCATAAGCTGCAGCATAAGCGGTTGCTTCCATTGACGATTTTTTTATTTTACCGCCATCTAATTCTATATATACTAAAACTGACATTTATTTTTGGTTTTGAGACTTATAGAAAAGTCAAATTAACAATTGTGATTATATTGCTTTTGCTTCATTGTGTAATAAATCAACTAACTCTTGTGCTGAACCAACTAATTTAACTGCTTCACGTGGTTTTGGTGGCTCATATTGCACCGTTGCTGTTAAGGCATTTACCGAATCGTAAGCAGGGATAACATCAATTGGTTTTTTTCTTGCCATCATAATTCCACGCATATTAGGAATACGTTGTTCTGCTAAACCTTTGTTTGCTCCTAAAACAAATGGAGTTTCAAGGCTTACTTCTTCAGAACCACCTTCAATCTCACGAGTAATGGTTGCAGAATTTCCATTCAACTCTAATTTTTCAGCAACTGAAACGTGAGGTAAATCTAAAAATTCAGCAATCATTGAAGCAACAACACCACTGTTATAATCAATTGTTTCTTTTCCAGTAATGATAATGTCAAAGTTTTTATCTTTAGCGTACTCTGCAATTTGACCAGCAACAAAATAAGCATCTGTTGGGTTAGCATCAATTCGTACAGCAGCATCTGCACCAATAGCTAATGCTTTTCTAATAATTTGGTCGTTTGAAGAATCTCCAACATTGATAACTGTAACTTTTCCGCCAGCAGCTTCTTTAATTTCCACTCCTCTAACTAAGGCATACCATTCATCTGTTGGGTTCATAATCCAAGTAACACCATTTTCATCAAATTTTGAGTTACCATCTGTAAATTGGATTTTTGAGGTAGTATCAGGTACTTTACTGATACAAACTAAAACATTCATAAAATTATATTTCGGTTATATACTATATTCTTAATCGGGTGCAAAAATAGGTTATTTTTATATTTAGCGAATATTCGCTAAATACTTTTTTAATAAATGTTTTTTAAATAACAAATGTTTAATATCTTGAAAGTTTTGTGCTTGCAGAAAAAGTGTATGTAAATTATTTTACTGAGCCAAGTTTTATTTAATGGAATTATACCCAATAAAAATTTGTGTTATTCCTAATATAATGGCAATTGAAACCATAATTACACCAGCAAATGCATATTTATAATACAATTTCTTCTTGTTTATATTGTTACCTCCAATCACTAAGATAAATAAGGCTGGTAAAAACATAAACATTGATTGAAACATTACATCGTCAATGTTAAACTCGCTTATTGCTTTATCATTTGTTAATAGGGTTA
>JAHDDA010000118.1:6834-7940 GCA_020629595.1 Chitinophagales bacterium | reverse complement strand
ACTTTTAGGTAATAAGAATCTTCGGGAAGTTGGATAATTTCAAATGTTTTTTGAATATAGCAAATACCTAAGCCAAACAAATTACCCCACAACAAGCCCCAAGCAATAATAAAAGCAGCATTTATTAAAAATACTTTTTGAATGGAAAAGCTATTTGCTCCCATTGCTTTTAAAATGCCAATCATATTGGTACGTTCCAAAATAAGAATAAGTAAAGCTGTAGTCATATTTATTATACCAATTAAAATCATTAGGCTTAGAATTATGCGTTCATTGGTGTTTTGCAATTCGAGCCAATCAAAAATACCTGGGTTTATATTACGAATACTTCGAGTATTTAACTCTGGTCCTGTCATTTTATAATACAATTCATTGTAAACATTTTCTAATTCTGATAAATCGTTTAAGGTAACTTTAAAACCACCAACTTCGTTATCTTCCCACTTATTCAATTTTTGAATATGTCGAATATCAATCAATGCAAACTGCTTATCGTATTCGGCTAAGCCTGTTTTATAAATGCCCGAAATGGTAAATTTTCGGTATCGTAAACGCTTATCGGGGAAATACGCAAATAGTTCTTCACCTGTTTTTATATTTAGGCGATTTGCAGTATAGGTAGAAATCAATATTTCATTCGATTTTTTGGCTGTATCGAGTTCAAAAACTTGCCCTTCTTCTAAGTAATTGTTAAAAAAATTCCAATCAAAATCTGTATCAATGCCTTTAAATATTAAACCTTCAAAAAGCGAATCGGTTTTCAACATTCCAGCCTTATGAGCATAAACTTCTACACTTCGTACACTTGCTAAAGTGTCAATATGAGGGTAGAAATCTTGTTGGGTAGAAATGGGTTCTTTATCTTCAATAGAACGGCTTTTTTCAAAAGAAGAAACAATAATATGACCACTAAAGCCAAATATTTTTTCACTTATTTCTTTCTTAAAACCATAAACAACCGAAGTAGCAATAATCATTATAGCCAAAGAAAGGGCAATTGCTAGCATTGCAATTTTAATAATAAAAGCCGAAAAAGGACTTTCTTTACTCAATGCCATTCGGCGTGCTATGAACCATTCTAATTTCATTTTTCATCTTCTCATCTA
>JAHDDA010000118.1:0-6734 GCA_020629595.1 Chitinophagales bacterium | reverse complement strand
ATTCGTTTTAAATCGTCTAAAACCCATTCTTTAATTTCATCATCTATTAAATCGCATTTAGTTAAGGCTAAAACACGTTGCTTTTGCATCAACTCTGAATTAAACTGCTTCAATTCGTTTAATAAAATACTAAATTGAGCAGGAATATCATCGCTATCGGCAGGAATCATAAACAATAAAACCGAGTTGCGTTCTATATGTCGTAAAAATCGGTGTCCTAAGCCTTTACCTAAGTGAGCATTTTCAATTATTCCTGGAATATCTGCCATTATAAACGAACGGTGATCACGATAAGGCACAATACCTAAATTGGGTTTTATGGTAGTAAATTCATAGTTGGCAATTTTGGGTTTGGCGGCAGTTATACTTGCCAATAGAGTTGATTTTCCAGCGTTAGGAAATCCTACCAAACCTACATCTGCCAAAACTTTAAGCTCTAAAATCTTCCATTCTTCCAAGCCCTCTTCACCAGGTTGAGCATATCGTGGTGTTTGGTTGGTAGAGGATTTAAAATGAGCATTTCCACGACCTCCACGACCTCCTTTTGCCAAAATATAAGTTTGCCCGTCTTCTAAAATCTCAATTTCTTGTTTACCCGTTTCAAAATCACGAGCTACCGTTCCTAATGGAACTTCTAAAATTATATCTTCACCTTGAGCACCCGAACTATGTCCGCCACTACCTACCATACCTGGTTTGGCAATTACATGTTTTCTGTATTTTAGGTGTAAAAGCGTCCAATAATTTCTATTGCCTCTAATGATAATATGTCCACCTCTTCCACCATCGCCACCATCGGGTCCACCTTTGGCGTTTAAGTTATCTCTAAAAAAGTGAGCCGAACCTGCCCCACCTTTTCCAGATCGACAGCAAATTTTTACGTAATCAACAAAATTTTCCATAAAACGATTACAAAGGTAGAACACCTGAGTTTACAATTTTGACTTTGTGATTAGTTTTACCTATTCTTTAATTTCCAACAAAGCCACATTTTCAATATGATAGGTATGTGGAAACATATCGACAGGTCGCATTTTTATTAGATTGTATTTTTCGGTTAACAATTTAATATCACGTGCTTGTGTGGCAGGATTACAACTAACATAAACCACTTTTTTAGGAGCAATAGATAATATATTTTCAACCACTTTTGCGTGTAAACCAGCTCTTGGTGGATCTACTATTAAAACATCTGGTTGTCCGTATTCTTTGGCAAAATCTGGATTCAAATGATTTTTAACATCTCCTACTAAAAATTCACAATTTTCGATATTATTGTGTTGTGCATTCAATTTTGCATCGGCTATGGCTGGTGCAACTTCTTCTATTCCTACAACTTTTTTAGCATTTTTAGCTACAAACTGTGCTATGCTTCCTGTTCCAGTATATAAATCGTAAACCAATTCATTTCCTGAAAGTTGAGCATAATCACGTGCTATTTTATATAGTTCTAATGCTTGGTATGGGTTGGTTTGAAAAAATGATTGTGGACTTATTCTAAAGCTTAAACTTTCTAAGGTTTCTGTTATATATGGTTTTCCTTTGTAATTATTTATTTCTAAGTCAAATAAAGAATCATTTTTCTTTTGGTTCAAGGTCCAATTAAGGCTTGTAATTTGAGGAAAATTAGTGGCTAAGTGTTCCAAAATAGCAAAGGTGTCATTGGGTCTATCTTCTGAAACAGCTAATAAAACCATCCATTCGCCTGCTTTGTTGTTTCTAAGCATTAGGGTTCGTAAAAAGCCAGTATGTTTGAAAAGGTTGTAAAAACTAAAGTTATTTTTGTGTGCAAAGTCTCTTACGGCGTTTCTAATGGCATCGCCTGTGCTGTGTTGCAAAAAACATTCATCAATATCTACAATTTTCTGAAACATTTTTGGAACGTGCAGTCCTAAAGCATCTCTAAAAGCAAATTCAACTTCTTCATCTATTTCGTGTTGAAAAATCCAACGACTATGCGAAAAGGTATATTCCATTTTGTTTCGGTAGCGTTGTGTTTTTTCTGCTCCTAAAATTGGCTCTAAATTGGGGTTTTCAATTTTCCCAACTCGTTGAAATACATCTTTAACAATTTGCTGTTTGTATTCAAGTTGTTTTTCGTAAGCTAAATATTGCCATTTACAACCACCACAGGCTTCGAAGTATTTACAAAATGGCTCAATTCTATCTTTAGAAGGTACTTTAATGTTGGTAACTCTTCCGATGGCATAATCGGTTTTATTTTTTTCGACCAAAACATCAACTACATCCCCTGGGATAGCATTTTCAACAAAAACAACTTTACCGTCTTCTTTTTTAGCAATTGCTTTGCCCTCTGCTGCCATTGCCGTCATATTCAGGTTTTCAATTATTCTTCTTTTCTTTTTTCTTCTTGCCATTTGTATTTTTTCAGAAGTTGCAAAAGTACGTTTTTAAGACATAAGCATAAATAAGTATTTGCTATAAATGATATTTCTTTCAACTGATATTGGTATTTTTACATTGAAGTATGAAATTGAAACTTTACCATTACCATATACTTTTTTCGTTTTTAGCTTTTTGCTGTTTTTTATTAAGCGAATTTTTCTTTGCCTACCGTAGCGAGGTATCTTACAGAATATTATCAAGTGGCTTAATTTTATTTTCCTATTTTAATTTAATAGAAGGTTTTAATAGAGCAATAAGTGCTAAATCTATATTGGATGGCATTGAAAAAATTTTTCTGCAACTAATTGTTTACGGATTATTAATTATTAGCCTGCTTAGTTTAACTGTGGTTGTATATAATAATACAAGCATAGCAAATGAATACAAAA
Source organism: Chitinophagales bacterium (assembly GCA_020629595.1). GTDB lineage: Bacteria > Bacteroidota > Bacteroidia > Chitinophagales > UBA2359 > JAHDDA01. Next base: position 3,939 of record JAHDDA010000118.1, on the reverse strand, counting down.
ATTTTTTAGGTGGTGCTAGTTTAGGTTTTACAATTGTTTACATAACTTATGCTTTTGTTTTATATAAAAAATTGGTATTGTTAAGACAAACTAAATTCTCTAGTAAACTTTGGAAACTCTTGAATTTAGTAATTTATTATAGTCTTGTTTCTACTATACTTTCTTATCTACATTCCGAATTGTTTTTTAAAATAAATATAGGAATTTTAGTTCTAACTTCCGCGTTAACCTTGTTTATAATTCCTAATAATAAATGGATAGCTTTTATTGATAAAAAAACCAAATTGAGTTGTTTGCTTTATTTACCTATACTCATTTTAATTTTGGTTGCCATTATTCTATTAATATATTTTATTCCATTGCCTCATAATACCGAATATGTAATTTATTTCAATAACTTTTTTGCAACATTACTTTTGTTTTTTTTAAGTTATAATGTATTTGCATTTTTTACATTGTTATTTAACTGGCCTTTATTTACAAGTTTAGAAAATCAAATAGTAGCGGTTAATTATTTTAATGAAGTTAACCAAAAAGTATATAAGCAAAATGAAAGGTCAGATTTATACCAGTGGTTGTTTGATGTAAGTACAAAGGCTTCAAGTGCCGATGCTGCTTTTTTAAATATTCATAGTAAGGCTGCGGCAAAAAAAATAAATCGAAACTTTATAAACTTAGATGAACAAACAATTTATAAACTCAAAGAGAAAGTTGATTGGAAAAGTTTGAATGAAAAAATACAAGTGTTTCCCAAATTAAAAACAACCGATAAACACTTCGACAAGTATAAATCATCTTTAGTAATATACTTAGCAACCAAAAATAATGCTTTGGCACATATTGTATTGTTTAAAGAATTAGGTGGTGGTTTTGACCAGTATATGATTAATCTTATTGAAGGGTATGCCAACCAAGCCTTGCTACTTTTAAAAGATGCCGAGTTGTTTGAGAAAACCAAAGATACCGAACGCTTTGAATATGAATTAAATAAAGCTAGAAAAGTACAGCGGGCATTATTTCCTGTAAACTTTCCTAGTACAAACCAATATGAAATTGCCGCCTTTAATGATAGTGCAACAGAAATTGGTGGCGATTATTACGATTTTATTCAAGTAGATGAGCATACTTTGGCTGTAATTATTGCCGATGTTTCAGGTTCTGGAACTTCTGCTGGTTTATATATGGCACAGCTAAAAGGTATTTTTCAGGCAGTTGTTCCTATGCGTTTCCCTATTAATATGTTTGTTGATATTGCAAATGGAGCATTATGTAGCACTATCGATTCAAGGTACTTTGTTACGCTTACTATATGTTACTTCGATTTTTTAGAAAACAAACTTTCTTTTATAAGTGCAGGTCACCCATCTATTATTCAATATCAAAGTAAAGATAAAAGTTCTTCTTTTTTTGAAAACCAACACAGTATGGCAATTGGAATAGCTGAAAATGATATTTTTTCAAGTTCTGTTCACACTCAATATACCAATTTTGAATCGGGTGATGTTTTTGTACTTTTTACCGATGGAATGACCGAAACTAAAGATAAAAATGGCGTGCAATACGGCGAAGAAAGAATAAGATTTGGTTTGGATAAATATGCTAATTTACCTTGTGAACACATTGTAACAATGTTAAATAACGACTTAGTTGAGTTTGCTGATGAGTTTGGAAAACGAGATGATAAAACCTTAATTGCTATTAAAATAAAGTAATGATAATATTCTGTAAGTTGTGTATGTAGAAATTCAGTACAGGACATTTTTTAATTACCTTTGTAGTGATGGCATCGGCAGTCGCACTGTTATCGCATCAGGACACGATAAATCGGTGTCCCTACATTAAAAGTATTTCATTTTTGTCCTGTACTTAAATGTAGAAAACAAAAAAAGGAACGCTATATTTCAAACGTTCCTTTACGAGTAATGTAATTTATTGAGTAGTAAAAGTTAGCCTATTACATTACTTTCTATCTTAATCTTGTTTTTACATTTACAATCTTGAATCTTGCCAAATTAGCTCAAAACCATTGCTTTCCAAATCAAAATCGGTGCAGTTTCCATCACCCATACCAGTAAATCCACCATCTGGATTACAAATAACTTCACAATTTTCGTTGTATAAAGTTGTTAACTGATCACAACAATCGGCTGTAAAATAGTAAGCAACTTCTCCATTATACATTCCTTTATAAACTTTCCCTCTAGGGTTCCAAGGAGATTCTGCCAATATTTGGGCAATTTCATCAGCTATACAATGTGGCACATATTCCATAACTCCTAAAGCTCCTTGTCCAACATAAACTACTATCTCTTGCGATTCGCAATTTCCTTCTGCATCGCAGGCATCAACTATTAAACCTACTTGTGTATCAATTACATCTGGAAATGGCGTAAATTGGAAACAATGATCATTTATAGGCAATAAATCGCATGTTTCTCCTACGTCAATTGTGTAATCACCGCCTTCTTCAAAGGCACAATAAGTTGGACAAATTGTAATTGGCGTAATTATATCTGTACAATAAACTTCTATGGTATTTTCACAAGGTGGAATAACTTGAATATACACAATTCCTGTTGCCGAACCACATCCATCAGCTTCACAAACTTCATAAGTAAAATATTCAAACCCTTCAAAACTACCTTTTGGCGTATAGGTTATCGTGTTTCCTTCGTAGCTTATAACTGAGTTTTCGGTAGAGCCAACATTACAAAGCATAAGTTCTCCATCAGTTGAACTATCATTTTCAATTGGATTAACGATTATACTTCCACTTCCTGTAATAGTGCCATAGTCATTAATTATGGTAATACTAGAAGCGTTTGTTCCATCACTCACTTCAATATAAACCGATGCTGTTGCCGAGCCGCCATATCCATCACAAATTTCATAAGTAAACACATCAGTTCCTGTAAAACTTACATCGGGTACATACATTACATTCGTTCCCTGTAAAAATATCATTCCATATAAGGCTTGCCCTATATTGCATATTGCAATTGGATCACCATCTGGATCAGTATCATTTTCCATTATACTAAAAGTGGTTGAACCACATTGAACATCGTAATAATCTGGATTAGCAATAGGGCTATTATTTACTGGCGCAGGAATACCACACGCATTATTTACTTCTAAAGAAGCGTTTGCTGTAACACAATCAATTCCACCAGCAAAACAAATAATTATTGTTAATTCATCTACACCAGCGTTAAAGTCTGGTAATGGTGCATAGTAAAAACATTGCTTATTATCGGCAATTTGAACATCGCAAGGTAACTCCGTTTCAACACCAGCTATATAGTAATTTTCACATAAATCTGGACAAATTTCAATAGTTGTAGCTGGAGCAGTACAATAATGTGCCATTGGTAAATCACATTCCTCTGGCGTTATGATTCCATCAGTAGAACCAGCATCTGTTGTTCCAGTATCCGTTCCTGTGTCATCAGTAACTGTTCCATCCGTTGAATCATCTGTTGTTCCATTATCTGTTCCAGTTCCATCAGTAATAATGCCATCATCAGTAGCATCTGTTCCAGCAGTATCTGTTGAAGTATCATCGGTTACACCATCAGTACTTCCATCGGCACCCGAATCATCAAAATTATCACAATCACCCACTTGAACATCAACAACTACAACAGTACATTCACTAATAACTGGATTACAAAGTGTAACTTGAATAGTATCTGTACCCACATAGCCTGGTAAAGGTGTATATCTAATACATTCTTCTTCTAAAATTTGCACACTACAATGATAGGTCGTAATTGCTTTTTCAATTTCATAACCCTCACAAATGTCTAAGCAAAAATCAATGGTAGTCATTAATTCTGTACATAAACTTTCATTAAAAGTGTTGCAAACAGTTGGTGGATTACTTGAGTCTGCACCATCTGTACCTGTTGTATCGGTAGCACTATTATCTGTACCTGT
>JAHDDA010000117.1:5009-7993 GCA_020629595.1 Chitinophagales bacterium | reverse complement strand
TCTTCCCAAAAGTTAGGGTCGGCTGTATGGGCTTCTTCGTCTTGAATTTGTATTATTTTCTTAGAGATGTCAAAGATATTGTTTTAAAGCATCTACCTTAACTTTCAATTTCTTTAAATCATCATTTGTAATTGCCATTTCTAATTATTTTCTGCAAAAATAATCTATTGGTTTCTTCAATTTATGTTTTCAAGAAGTTTACTTTTGTTTTAATGGAAAGCTGTCTTGATAATCAACAGGAATTGGAATTTCAACACCAGCTACATCAACTTTTATTGTTCCAGTAAAATGTGCATCAACTTTTTTATTGCCTAAAATTGATAAAGCAGAGCCTAATAAATCAGATTTCCAAATCTCTTTAGGTGAAAACTCAAATTGCATTGGCATTTCAAAATCAGAATTTGCAGGAATTTCAGTTCTGTCAAATTGCTTAACTTTTGCTTTGTGCTTTTCTTGAATTAAAACTTCAATATTAGAAGAAACTATTGTTGCACCCAACACATTTGGATTATTAATCACAGCATCAGCACCTACAACAACTTTATTCGCCTTTAACTTTTTAATAGAAATATTTTTAATTTTTTGAAACTCAGGATATTCTGGTTGAGAACATGAAGAAATAACAAATGACGAAAGTAAGAAAATGATAAAATAAAAGAAATTTGAACGCATATTATATCTAATTTTAAAAATTGGTAACTTTTATAAATTTATTGCATCAAAAATAAGCCTGCCGAAAATTTTTGTCATAACATTAAAGAAAGAAGTTTATTTATGTAGTTTTGTTTTACGCCAAATTAATACGCTTTGAACCACGATTCTCCAATGTACGATTTATTCGACTCTTTTGTCGATGTTAAAGCCCTAGTTATAGGTGACTTGATGTTAGACCATTACATTTTTGGTGAAATGAATAGAATTTCGCCAGAAGGTCCAATGCCAATAGTTGATGTTGTTAAAAAAGAAAACCGATTAGGAGGAGCAGGTAACGTTGCTTTTAATTTGCATTGTATGGGTGCAACTTCTATTTTGGTTTCTGTAATTGGAAACGATATAGCTGCTCAAAGCCTACTGAAAGTAATGCAGCAAAATGAAATGAATACTTCGGGCATTATTTTAGATATTGATAGAAAAACTACAGTTAAAAACAGAATTTTTTGTCAGAACAGGCAAGTTACCCGATTTGACGAAGAAGACAAACTAGCTATAAATACAAAATTGGAAATTAACCTCATAAATTTAGTTGAGGAGTTAATAATTGACAATGAACCAAATGTAATGATTTTACAAGATTACAATAAAGGTGTTCTAACCAAAAATGTAATTAAAGAGTTAATAGCTTTGGCTAATAAGTATCAAATTCCAACTGCTGTTGACCCTAAACATAAAAACTTTACAGAATATAAAAACTGTACCCTTTTTAAGCCTAATTTGAATGAAATTTCTACGGCATTACAAACAGAAATTGAAGCCTTAGATATTGAGATGTTATCTTCAGCAGCAATTACAATTGAAAATGAATTGTCTAATATTTATTCAGTAATTACTTTAGGCGAGAACGGAATGTTTTTAAAGGCAGGTACTGAAATAAACCATAGTCAAGGCATAAAAGGTTTAAAGGTATATGATGTTTGCGGTGCTGGAGATACCGTAATTGCTGTTTTGGCTATTGGGTTAGCATTAAGACAAAATATGTTTATGTTTGTTGAAATAGCCAACTTAGCCGCCGCACAAGTTTGTCAAGAAGTTGGTGTTGTAAACGTAGATTTACGTAAACTTTATGATCAAGTATCAGGAATTAAGTTTTGGGACTAATTCTTCTTTAAGACTATAATATCTTGAAAATCTATGTTTTCAAATTTTAAAATTTCTTTTTTCCAGTAACCTTGTTCATAGTGTTTAATTTCCAAATTTGCTTCATCAACAATTTTACATAAATAACTGAATTTCAAAGCAATATTTGCAGAAACTACTTTTTTATTCATTAATTTATAGTTGCCAAAATCGTATTTAAAAACAAAGTTATTATTGTCATTTGAGATTATTTTTTCTTGTGAATTATCGTAAATAAAAAAAGTTGCTAAACATTCTCCATTAGGTTTTAAAACTCGGTTTATTTCTTTCAAATAATGTGCTATTTCTTCTGTTTTCATGTGTGTAAAAACAGAAAAAAGAAATACTTTATCAAAGGTATTTTTCTTGAAAGGAAAGTGAAATTCACTGGCTTTCTTAATAGAATTGTTGTACAAATCATTCTCTAATGCAATGTAGGTAAAATTGAAATTTGAGAAGTCTTTTTGTATGCCTTTTTTACACCAATTTACCCCTTTTTCTACAACGTCAAAGCCTTCATATTTTGCTTCGTTATTTAAGTATTTAGTTAAGGCAACAGCAGTACGCCCTATCCCACTACCTACATCTAAAACTGCATCGTTTTGCTTCAACGATATAAACCTTTTAAGCAATTCCAAGTGATGCTCTCCTTGTTTAATGAAATCTCCCGATCCAATGTAAATATCTCCTTTGGGTGGTTCGTACTTACTTCTTTTTCTAGTTATTGAGTTGAGTAAATCAATGGGAGTAAATACAATTTTTCTGGCTAATAGCCTTAAACTCGGAGATAGTGAATAATATAAACTGCGTAAGCTCATATTTCTTTAGTAAGCTAGAAGCTCATCAATTTGTTTCTCAATAGCCTCTATGGTAGGTTTATCAACTAAATTCCCTTCTTCGTCTAGCAATTTTTCGATAGATGAAATAGGTAGCTTATTTTTAATAACATCCATTTGAATATAATTCAACATATTTGTTAAATGATCTAATCCTCTTAAATTTCCAGCTCTTCCTGCTGCAACACCTGCAATGCAAGCAACCTTATTATACCAACATTTTTTAATATCCGAACCATCAATAAGCAGCTTTAAAATACCAGGAACTCCACCATTATATTCTGGCACAATAAGTACAAACTTGTTTGTTGGAAA
>JAHDDA010000117.1:2356-4909 GCA_020629595.1 Chitinophagales bacterium | reverse complement strand
GGAAAAATGGGAAGAACAATTCATTCATTATTAAATGGTTTTGAAGTGGTAATTTTTAATAATGAAGACGATTTTAATAAAAAGGATTTATCAAGTTGCGATGTAGCTATTGAATTTTCTACGCCAGAATCTGTAGTTAAAAATATAAAAAGGTGCTTTAAGGCAAATGTTCCAGTTGTTGTTGGTACTACAGCTTGGTACAATCAATTTGAAGAGGTAAAAACAGCTTGCGAAGCATACAATGGAGCTTTAGTTTACGCTACAAATTTTAGTATTGGAGTCAATTTATTTTTCGAGCTGAATAAAAAAGCTGTATTATTATTAAAAAACTTTGAAGAGTATAAATGCTCAATTACAGAAATTCATCATCTTCAAAAATTAGATGCTCCGAGTGGTACTGCTATTTCATTAGCAGAAGACATTTTAGAAAATAATGATAGTCTAAATAACTGGTCTTTGACTGAGTCTAAAGCTGAGGACTTGTTAATAATTAATTCAAAAAGAGAAAAAGACGTAAAAGGCACGCATATTATAAAATATAAAAGTATAGTAGATGAGATTGAGCTAAAACATACAGCTTACTCTAGAGATGGCTTTGCCAAAGGAAGCATATTGGCTGCAAAGTGGATTATAGACAAAAAGGGAATTTTTAGTTTTAGAGAAATTTTAAGTAGTCTAATGTAGCTTTTTATAAAATTCTACGTTTAAAAATATGTAAATTAAGTTTATTCGATATGCCTAATAATTTCTTCCAATTTCCAGACTTTGATGATTGGGGTAAAAACCCAGTAACCCATTTAATGTTGGTGACATTTATTTTTTTATTACCACCCTTTCTAATTTCATCAAATTATATAAATTTTGAATACCGAAACATAATAGCAATTTTCTTTGCTATGGGCTTTATTTCGTACGCATACCGCTATGGTTATTCTCCTTTCGATTTAGGAATAAGAACAGATAACATTTATAATGCACTCTGGAATTTTATTCCTGCAATGTTATTTGTGATAACCTTACTGTTTATCAGTTATTTTAGTGGTATATTTCATTTGGTTCAATGTGAAATAAGTTACTATTTCTTAATTTTTTACTTTTTTGTTTCTGCCCCACTACAAGAATTTTGCTATCGTAGCTTTTTGTTATTTGAGTTAAAAAAATCAAAAAAATTTTCATCCCATTCAAGAATTGTAATCTCTACAATATTATTTGCAAGTTTACACATTATGTATTTTCATTGGTTAATGTTGTTTTTATCAATTGGAATGGGTTTGATTTGGGGTTATTTATATGAAAAAACACCTAATTTAATTGCCGCTAGCATTGCTCACTTTGTTGTTGGAATAACGGCTTTTTGGCTTGGATTAGCCTGTTAATCAAACATTTATAGTCAACATCACTTTACCCTAAATGTTAAAATTTAAAATTTAACTTGACAAAATACTATGGTTTAGTATTAAATTTGCAGGCTTTTTTGTGGGAACTGGTTGTAGAGATTGTTAACGAAACGCAAATTTATGGTAAGAAAGAGTTGTTTATTACTTGTAAATTCAATTCTTATAATGGCTGGAACTTCTAATGGGATTATTCCTACTGAAGATAAGACCAATTTTGATTCGAACGCCCTTAACGCTACTGACATTGTAGAAAGTGAGAAATCAAGAAAAGTTTCTTTAGAGAAACAGTTTGTGGAAAGAATTGCTCAAATTAACTCTCCTATTGATTTGGAATACAATAAGTATGTAAAAAAACACATTTTACAATTACTTAAAAATCCAAAATCGATACAAAGGTCTATTGAAAAATCTAAGGAGTTTTTCCCTATTTTCGATAGGATTTTTGATACATACAATATTCCGTCTGAAATTAATTGCTTGGCAATTGTAGAATCTAAATTAAATCCTAAGGCTACTTCTTACGTTGGTGCTAAAGGAGTTTGGCAATTTATGCCTAAGACAGCACGTGGATTGGGTATGCAGGTAAATAGCACTATTGATGAGAGAATAGATATTTATACTTCTACCGAGAAAGCAGGAGAATATTTATCATATTTACACCAAAAATACGATGATTGGTTGTTAGCTTTAGCAGCTTACAACTGTGGATTTGGGAATGTAAATAAGGCATTGAAAAAAACTGATGGCAAAACATTTTGGGATATAAAAAAATACTTACCCAAAGAAACTCAAGAATATATTCCTAAGTTTATTGCTACGGTTTATTTACTAAACTACCACCAAGAACATGGAATTAAAGTAGAAAATAAGGAAACGCAACAACTTTCTTATAACTACGATTTATCTATTGAAAAAAGCAGCGACTTTTGGAATTGGGTTAATAAAAATAATCTTGATATTGCTGAAATCAAAAAAATCAATCCTGCTATTAAAGATTGGGCTTTTAAAAACTTGAAAAACAAGCTAACCATAAGAATCCCCAATTTTAATGAAAATATCTCTATGTTAAAAACTCAAGATTTAATAAACAATAATATTGAGTTTGAAGAAGTAGCTATGTGCGTTGAGTTTGATGCACTTTATAGTTATTCTTAAT
>JAHDDA010000117.1:0-2256 GCA_020629595.1 Chitinophagales bacterium | reverse complement strand
AATTTTACTGCCCTATTTTTAGCTTTATCAACCAAAACAAACACTACTTCGGCTTTTGCGACTAATTTTTCAGTATCGCTATTAAATATTTTTTGCAAAACAGTAACAGATCGTGAACTTAGTTTTTGCAAATAAGTATCAATGCGTAGTTCATCATGAACTAAAGCCGCAGTCCTGTACGAAATATTTATATTAATTACAGTGAAAGCCAATGCTTTTTGTTTTAAAAACCCTGAACGAAAAGTTGTATCAAAAACCTCCCATCTTGCTTCTTCCAAAAACTCTAAATACCTTGCGTTATTTACGTGTTGATAAATATCTAAATGGTAGCCACGAACTTTTATTGTAATTGATTTTCCTTTTTTCATTTTATGCAAAAGTAGTTATCAATTTTTCAAAAGCATCATCATAGTTTAAAATCATATTTTTCCAATCATATTTTTCAACAAATTGTGATGTGTTTTGCTTTCTTAGAATAGCAACATTCATTATCATTCGTTGTAATTTGTTTACAAACTCTTTATCATCATCATAAAAAAAAGTACGTTCATAAGCTGAAGGTATGTGTTCTGGATAAGCCAAACGTTTTGGTAATAAAGGAATCACATTCATATTCATTGCCTCCACCACACTAATTCCAAAAAAATCGTGCTTTGATGTTACTGGTAATATATCTGATTTATTTAGCAGATTGAAATATGTTTCCTTACTTTCAGCATAACCAAAATGTATCAATTCATTTTTAAATAATTCTGGGATTTGCTCGAAAATTTCGGGCTTTCTTTCATAACTTTCTCCAACAACAATTAGCTTAAACTCTATTCCTCTTGATTGTAAAATCTTTAAAGCATTAAAAAACTGTTCAGGATTTTTATCGTGTTCCCACCTGTGATTCCATAAAATAACTGCCCTATTGTACTTTTCTATTTCTTGTTCTTTTCTATTGGAAAGCAACTCTAAACCCAAACTCATAACTTTACTTTTTTTAAGTAAATTATTAATTTCTATTTTTTCATTAGGCGATGGAAACTTTTTGAGAAAATTAGGCAATTCTTCAAAAAATACAGTTTTGTGGTATTCAGAATTGAACCATATTTCGCTTGCACAAATACAACTTTTAAAATTAATTAAACCATAATGAAAATCTTGATTAGTGGTTTTAGCAAAAGGATAAGTTATTTGATTTTCATGCATATATAAGACAATTGGAATTTCTTTTTCAATTCTTGTTCTTGCTACAAAATCATTTAGGTTCAACATATCATTCGCAAAAATTAAATCGGGCTTTATCTTATTTTCCAAATATCGCCTACCTAAAGTTATTCCAGAACAAGCCATTCGCCATTTCCAATGCACATCTTTTAAACTAAAAAGCTCAATTTTATGAGATGAATATTTGATTAATCCATCAATAAACTGTTTATGAGAACCTCCGTAAAAAGGTTCAATGGCTAAAATCTTCATTTTTAAGGTATAATTTGTCAGTTATTGTAACTTTTTTGCTAATTAATAATAGGCATCAATTGACTTTTCTTAATTTTGGTTTGCTTTTTAACCATCCAAAATAAATTTTTAACGAAATTAAATTTAATTAACTTATAAAATCTATTTATGAAACAACTATTTACATTACTCTTATTTTTAGTTAGTCTTTCAGTGATTGCACAGAATGGTACAGTACGTGGTGTTATTACAGATGAAAAATCTGGCGAACCGCTTGAATTTGTAAATGTAACAGTTACGGTTGATGGTTTACCTACAGGAACTCAAGGTGATTTAGATGGTAATTACTCTATTGACTTACCAGCAGGAACACACGAACTAACTTTTGTGTACTTAGGTTATCCAGATTTCAAAGAAACCGTAACACTTAGTGCAGGTGAACAAAAAGTTCTTAATGTTCAAATGAAAGAAGAAGCAACACTTTTAGATATGGTTGTTGTTTCGGCTACTAGAAATGAAAAACCATTAGGCGAATCAACTGTTTCTATGGAGGTAATACAACCAACATTAATAGAAAACACAAACGCACCTACTGTTGAAGGTTCTATTCAAAAAGTACCAGGGGTAACCATAATTGATGGACAAGCCAATATTCGTGGTGGTGCGGGATATTCTTATGGTGCAGGTACAAGAGTTTTATTATTAGTAGATGATATGCCCATTCTAACTGGAGATTCAGGTTATCCAGATTGGGATGCTATTCCAGTTGAAAATATTTCACAAGTTGAGGTAATTAAAGGGGCGGCTTCTGCT